>JAWSUU010000095.1:0-9394 GCA_033549325.1 Bacillota bacterium
CCGAGAAAACACTCGTTGACGAAAATGATAATTTAATTGACGAAATACCGTCAACATATACACCGCCAGAACCAGAACCAACGGGAACATATACCATTGAGGGTGTGGCGGAAATTAAAACGAGTCAAACAATTACCTACACGGGAACTAAAACCGTTGATGGTTCGGTTGTTGCTAGTGTGTGGGTTTTTACGCTAGATGATAACGGAAATGATGTTGAATTTGTGATTGTAGATGATAACACTTGCGATATTACCAGCAATGAGAGTTCGGGAACTGTGGTTTTAACTGGTGTTTGTGAGGGTGAAACGGTGGTTAAGGAAATAGCATTGAAGGGGTTATTTTAATATATTGAAATCTATAATTATTCATGATATACTTGTTTAAAATAAAACAATAGGTAAAAAAAGGGAATATGTTAAATTTTGAAATTTTGTCGACACACCTTTTAAAACGACATATCCCGTGAAGTGAAAACCCGAAAGATAGTCATACCAAAGGGTATAGCGATTTTGAATTCTCTTAAAACTGCTCGTCATATCCCGTGGTAGGTCGCATGAACTTTTTGGCAACAAAAAGTCTAGATAGATGACTGTCAAAACAGAACTCGGCTTATAGATTTACTCATTTATAAAATCAAAAGTTAATAATATAGCTTTTGATTTTTTTATTTGCAAACTTTTTACAAATTATATTAATTTTATAAATGGCTAAATTTAAACGAAGAGAGCAGTTAACAGCAAATAATTAGCATATGCTAACAACTTTTTGTTGAAATTGATAGTAATTATTGTTAAAATATTAATAATGGAGGTGTGTTATGAAAAAGGGAAAAAGAATATCAGATGCAGTTATAAGAAGATTACCAAAATACTACAGGTATTTAGGTGATTTAATAAGTAACGATATCAACAGAATTTCTTCAAGTGAATTAAGTAAACTTACAGGTTTTACAGCTTCACAGATCAGACAGGACCTTAACAATTTTGGCGGATTTGGACAGCAGGGATATGGATATGATACAAAACGTCTACATGTAGAAATAGGCAAAATATTAGGATTAGATAAAAAATACAAGGTAATTATTATTGGAGCAGGTAATATAGGTCAAGCTATAGCTAATTATGCCGGTTTCTATGAAGAAGGTTTTGAAGTTTTAGCTTTATTCGATAAAAATCCTAAGTTAATTGGTTTGAAAATTAGAGATATTGAAATTAAAGACGTTGATGATTTATCAGCTTTTATTAAAAACAACGAAGTTGAATTTGGAGTTATTTGTACTCCTAAAGAAACAAGTCAGGACATGGCAGATATCTTAACGGAAAATGGTATAAAAGCAATATGGAACTTTGCCCCAATAGACATAAAGGTCCCTGAAGGAGTATCAATCGAAGATGTAAGACTTAACGAGAGTTTATATACCCTTACATACTATTATGCTTCAAATAGAGAAGATACTGAGGAATAAAATTTTGTAGTATTTTTCAAAACAAGGTATTATAATAATTATTAAGAGACTTTCAATAGAAAGTCTTTTTTTATTAAAATACGGAGATGATGAAATGATAACTAGTTTTTATAAAAACCGGGTAGAAATCAATGGAATATCTGATGAATTTGAACCTAAGCATATCTTTGAATGCGGGCAATGTTTTAGATGGGATAAAGAAGAAGATGGAAGTTATACAGGTGTAGTTCAGGATAAAATATTAAATGTTACTAAAAATGAAAATGTGATTATATTCAATAATACAAATAAAAAAGATTTTGAAGAAATATGGGTGGACTATTTCGATTTAAAAAGAGATTATTCTGAAATTAAAAATAGAATTCAAGATGATAGATTAAAAGACATCATAGAATTTGGCAATGGTATAAGGATTTTAAATCAGGATGAATGGGAAACTTTAATTTCTTTTATAATTTCAGCTAATAATAGAATTTTAATGATTAAAAGAGTAATAGATAATTTATCTAGAAATTATGGAGAATATATAGGATTATATAGAGGGAAAAAATACTATAGTTTCCCAACGGTAGAGAAGATCAAATCCTTAGATGAAAATGATTTGAGACTTATGAAAACAGGATTTAGAGCTAAATATATTAAGGATGCAGCTGACAAAGCGGCAAAAAATAAAAAATGGCTGTATCGATTAAATGATTTGTCATATGATTCTGCTTTAGAAGAGATTAAGACCATCAAAGGCGTAGGAGATAAAGTCGGAAATTGCATACTTTTATTTTCCATGAACAAGTATGAAGCTTTTCCAGTTGATGTATGGATGAAAAGAATTATGGAGCAGATTTATAATATTAAAGGAAAACCTGATGAAGTCAGAAAAAAATCAGAAAAAATATTTGGTGAGTACTCGGGGTTTGTACAGCAGTATCTCTTTTATTACGCATCACAGGGGAAATTAAAAGTAAAGTAGAGTAATTTAACGTATAAAGGAGTAAAACAAAGATATATGGACTTATTAACCAGTACAGTCATTTATTGGGAGATATTGGTGTTTGATTCAATTAAGAATATAAAGTATTATATAGCATGTAAGCATTAGCACTCAAATTTAATGAGTGCTAACAAAAAGGAAGAAAATAAGGAGGTATACTATGAATATTAAACCATTAGGAGACAGAGTTTTAATTAAAGCCATTGAAGCTGAAGAAACAACTAAAAGCGGTATTGTACTACCAGGTAGTGCAAAAGAAAAACCTCAAATGGCAGAAGTAGTAGCTGTGGGAGCAGGTATTTTAAACGATGATAAGAAAAAAGATGAAATAAAAAAAGGCGATAAAGTTATATTTGCTAAATATGCTGGGAATGAAGTTAAATTAGACGGGCGAGAATATACTATATTGAAACTTAATGAAATATTAGCAGTAGTAGAATAAATAAAGAGAGGTGTAAATTATGGGAAAAAAAATAAAATTTGGAAGTAATTCAAGAAAAAGCATGGAAGCAGGAGTAAATAAATTAGCTGATACAGTTAAAGTTACTTTAGGACCTAAGGGCAGAAATGTTGTTTTAGAAAAATCTTTTGGTTCTCCACTTATTACTAATGATGGAGTTACGATAGCAAGAGAAATAGAACTTAAAGATAAATTTGAAAATTTAGGAGCACAATTAGTAAAAGAAGTAGCTACTAAGACTAATGATGTAGCAGGTGACGGTACTACAACTGCAACTCTTTTAGCTCAGGCTATGATAAGAGAAGGAATTAAAAATGTAACAGCAGGAGCAAACCCAATGATGCTTAAAAGAGGAATCCAGGAGGCAGTAAAGGTTGCTACACAAGAATTACAAAAAGCATCTAAAAACATTGAAACTTCAGAAGATATAGAGCAGGTAGCTTCAATATCAGCTACTGACCCTGAAATTGGAAAACTTATAGCTCAAGCTATGGATAAAGTTGGAAAAGACGGAGTAATAACAGTAGAAGAATCTAGAAGTATGGAAACGGAATTAGATGTAGTAGAAGGTATGCAGTTTGATAGAGGATATTTATCACCATATATGGTGACTGATACAGATAAAATGGAAGCTAACCTAGAAGATCCATATATTTTAATAACGGACAAGAAAATAACTTCTATTCAAAATATACTTCCGGTTCTTGAAAAAATAGTAGAACAAGGAAAGCAATTCATGATAATTGCTGAAGACATAGAAGGTGAAGCATTAGCAACATTAGTTGTAAATAAGCTGAGAGGTACATTTAACTGTGTGGCTGTTAAAGCTCCAGGATTTGGCGACAGAAGAAAAGAAATGTTGAGAGATATTGCAATACTTACAGGTGGAACTGTAATAAGCGAAGAACTAGGATATGATTTAAAAGAAACAACTATAGATATGCTAGGACAGGCTAAATCTGTAAAAGTTGATAAAGAAAATACTACAATAGTTGATGGATATGGAAAAGAATCAGATATAAAAGAAAGAATAAGTCAAATTAAAACACAGGTTGAAGATTCAACCTCTGAATTTGATAAAGAAAAACTTCAAGAAAGATTAGCTAAATTAACAGGTGGAGTTGCTGTAATAAACGTTGGTGCAGCTACTGAAACTGAAATGAAAGAGAAAAAGCTTAGAATTGAAGATGCACTAAATGCAACAAGAGCAGCAATTGAAGAAGGTATAGTACCAGGTGGTGGAGTTGCTTTATTAAACACTGTAAAAGCTGTAGAAGAAAAAGCAAAAACTCTATTAAATGATGAAAAAACTGGTGCGTTAATAGTTAAGAGAGCATTAGAAGAACCAGTAAGACAAATCGCTGCTAATGCAGGCCTTGAAGGTTCTGTAATTGTTGAAAAAGTTAAGGAACTTGAAGAAGGATTTGGATTTGATGTTCTTACTGAAAAATTTGTTAATATGATAAAAGTGGGTATAGTTGATCCAACTAAGGTAACTAGATCTGCTCTACAAAATGCAGCATCAGTTTCAGCTATGGTACTTACTACAGAGGCTTCAGTAGTAGATGATGACGAAGATGATGACAATGATCCAATGGGTGGCGGAATGCCAGGCGGAATGCCAGGCGGAATGCCGGGAATGATGTAATTATCAATAAAATCAAATTTATAGAATAAGAAATAAATTGAAATCTAATTTGTTTTCGATCTATTTATCAATAATATATGAAATAGTCAACCGTTCATTAATTTACTCAATTAATGAACGGTTTTGATTTGTTTGAATATACAGTAAAATTATAAATTGTTAACTAATTTAAATTTTACAACTGTACTGGTTGTGTTATAATGATATAGTAAAAAAAATGATAAAGTAAGGAATAGTTATGTATAAATATCTGGATAAAATAGACTCACCAAAAGATTTAAAAAAATTAAATATAAAGGAACTTGAAGTATTATGTGATGAAATCAGAGATTTTCTAATAAAAACTATATCTCAAACAGGAGGCCATTTAGCTTCTAATTTAGGTATTGTAGAGTTAACGGTTGCTTTACATTATGTTTATGATTCTCCGGTGGACAAAATGATATGGGATGTAGGACACCAATCTTATGTTCATAAGATTTTAACAGGAAGAAAAGATTTGATTAAAACAATTAGACAAACTGATGGTTTAAGCGGATTTATCAAAAGATCTGAAAGCCCCCATGATATATTTGAAGCTGGACACAGCAGTACTTCGATATCAGCAGCTTTAGGAATAGCAAGAGCAAGAGACCTGGCTGGAGACAATTATGATGTTGCAGCAATAATTGGAGATGGAGCTTTAACTGGAGGTATGGCCCTTGAAGCTTTAAATGAAGGGGGTAAAAGAAAATCGAAAATAACCGTTATATTAAATGAAAATGAAATGTCTATTTCTGAAAATGTAGGTGCAATTTCGAATCACTTAAATAAATTAAGAACTACAAAATCATATTATAAATTCAAAGAAGAAGTAGAAAATTTATTAAGTAAAATTCCAATTATAGGAAATAGATTAATTAGATTAATACGAAAAATAAAAGAAGGTTTAAAGACTACTATTGTAAACGGCGGGATGTTTTTTGAAGAATTAGGATATAGATATATTGGGCCTGTGGATGGTCATAATGTCAAAAGCATTGTAAATGTTTTAGAAAAAATTAAGGGAACAGAGAGTCCTGTGTTACTTCATGTATGTACTGTAAAAGGGAAAGGATATAAATTAGCTGAAGAAAATCCCGATATGTATCACGGAGTTGGTAATTTTAATATAGAAAAAGGACAAATAATTGACCATTCTAAAAAGTCATTTTCTTCTGTTTTTGGAGAAAAATTAGTAAATATAGCTAAAGACAATAAAAAAGTTGTAGCTATTACAGCAGCAATGAAAGATGGAACTGGACTTAGTGAGTTTTCAAAAAATTATCCTGATAGATTTTTTGATGTAGGTATAGCAGAACAACACGGAGTTACTTTAGCGGCTGGTATGGCATCAAATGGATTAATCCCTGTTTTTGCACTTTATTCAACATTTCTGCAAAGAGCATATGATCAAATTGTTCACGATGTAGCCATGCAGAATTTACATGTAGTTTTAGGTGTTGATAGAGCAGGTATAGTAGGAAAGGATGGGGAAACACATCAGGGAGTATTTGATACATCTTTCCTGACTAATATTCCTAATATGACGGTATTTACACCTGGAGATTTTGAAGAGTTGGAAAATATTATGGATTATAGTATTAATCGAATGAATTCTCCCGTGGCTATTAGGTATCCACGAGGAGGAGTAAAAGTTAGTTTTAATGTAAATTATGTTAATTTTAATCCCTTCAAAAATCAGCTTTTAAAAGAAGGAAAAAGCTTGACCATACTAACTCATGGCAGAGCAACTCACGAAGCCTTTAAGGCTGCGAATAAGCTTGAAAATGAAGGTGTAAGCTGTGAGTTGATATATATGCGATGTATAAAACCTGTAGATTATGAATCTATATTTAAATCCGCTATTAAAACTAAAAATTTATTAATAATAGATGAAAGTTTGGAAGATACCAGTATTAAAGATAGAATTACTTCTAAAGTATTGAAAGAAAACAATAATATCAAAATAAATTATCTAACATTGCCCAACAAATTTATTGAACATGGCTCAGTAGAAGATATACTAAATAGATATGGATTATCTGAAGATGGTATATACAAAAAAATCAAGGAAATAATATAAAAAAATAAAATCTCATGAGAGATTTTATTTTTTTGCCTTATATTTATTTAGTTCCAAATAGTCTATCTCCAGCATCACCTAAACCGGGAACTATATAACTTTTTTCATTTAAGCCTTCATCTATAGATATTGTAAATATTTCTAGTTCTGGATGAACCTTATGAACTTCCTTTATTCCGTATTCAGTAGATACCAATACCATGGCTTTAATATTAACAGCACCTCTTTTCTTTAACATAGTAATAGCATCTCTTAAAGACCCTCCAGTTGCCAGCATAGGATCTGTAACAATCACTAGTCTTTCAGAGATATCTGATGGTAATTTACAGTAATATTCAACAGGTTGAATTGTTTCTTCATCTCTGTAAATTCCAATATGACCTACCTTTGCAGTAGGTATTAGATTCAGCATCCCCTCTACCATGCCCATTCCAGCTCTCATTATCGGCACTATGGCAACATCAAGACCGCTTAATGCTTTACCTGTAGTTTTACAAATAGGTGTTTCAATTACGATATCCTCTAAAGGTAAAGTTCTTGTTACCTCGTATGCCATTAACATAGAGACTTCACTGACTAGTTGTCTAAAATCTTTAGAAGATGTATTTTTATCTCTAAGTAATGTAAGTTTGTGTTGGATTAATGGATGTACTATTAAATTTACTTTATCACTCATTCTAAGCTCCTCTCATTTTTTCTATATATATTATTATACAATAATCAATATATGTCAATTATATGTTTACTTTTAATTTGTAAGATTATATAATCTAGTTGGTGATTGAGTTATGAATGGAATAGGATTGGATATAATTAAGATAAGCAGAATTGATAAATTAAAAAACAACAAAAAATTTATAGATAAAATTTTTGATGAATATGAAAAGAATTATATTGAAAGCAAAAAAAACAATATTGAGACAGTTGCTGGTTTTTTTGCTTGTAAAGAGGCAGTGAGTAAGGCATTAGGAACTGGAATTGGTAAAACTTCATGGAAGGATATTAAAATAAGACATGATTCAAATGGTTCACCTTACAGTATATTAAAACTATCTGATGGTAGTGAAACTCATGTTGATCTATCAATAACCCATGAAAAAGAATATGCTTTAGCAGTTGCTTTTTTGGATAAAGACGAATTTATATGTGATTATGAACCTCCAATTTATTTAAAAGTTAGAAATAAAGAAAGCCATAAAGGTGATTATGGCAGAATTTCTATAATTGGTGGTAGTTATGGTATGTCGGGTTCGGTTTATTTAGCATCAACCGCAGCATTAAAAATGGGCTCTGGTCTTGTTTACAGTATAGTCCCACAATCTATAGCTGATATTCTATCCATAAAATTTGATGAAATAATCGTTAAAACGATAAATAGTAGCAAGCTCTTTTTAGAGAATAAAGATTATAAGGAAATAATGGATAAGATAAAAGGATCTGATGCAGTAGGTATTGGACCTGGATTGGGTTGGAATGAAAATCAAGAATTACTAGTTCAAAACTTATTAGAAACAATAGAAAAGCCTGTAGTTCTAGATGCTGATGGACTAAACTGCATTTCAAAAAATACTGAAATTCTTAAAAATAAAGATAAAATTATAGTTACACCCCACATAGGAGAAATGGAAAGGTTAACAAAAAAGCCTAAGGAATATATAATAAAAAATCCGGAAAAAACAGCACTAGAATTTTCTAAGAAGTATAATGTTGTAACAGTGCTTAAAAAATCAAATACTGTTGTAGCTAATCCTGAAGGTGAAATTTACATCAATAAAACAGGTAACCCAGGAATGGCAACAGCAGGAAGTGGGGATGTCTTGACAGGAATAATAACATCTCTTATAGGACAGGGATATAGTTGTTTTGATTCAGCAAAATTAGGAGTATTTATACATGGTTTAGCAGGAGATATGGCATCTTATAAATATAGTGATTATTCTATGACAGCAAAAGACATTGTGGAATTTTTGCCTGAAACTGTAAAATACTGTAAAAATAAAAGCACTTAAAAAGTGCTTTTAGTAATCAATAATTTCGTAAACACCTGTTACCATAAAGATGGCATAGCTGTCTACATATATTCCTCTCCCATCACTACGGGGTATTATTAATTGATGATTCCTAGGAATTAATTCATCTTGTTGAATATCTATACCGGAGGTAACATCAGATAATCCACCTTGCTCAGATGTAATTGCATAGGCAGTACCTGCTCTTAATATTATTTCTGAACCAGCTTCCAATATTATCTTTTGATTTTCAGATAATTCAACTACTTCTAAAGTACTGGAAGAAACCTTTAGATTGTTAATTTTTTCTTCTAAAGATTGTATAATTTTTTCCTGCTCAGATATTTTGTTTTCTAGAGTTTCTAATAGAATACTTTGATTACTGATATTTCCATCTACTTTTGTATTAATATCATCTAAACGATAGTCTAAATAACTTAATGTAATAAGAGGATCATCATTTTCAGTATTACTTGATGAAAAGCCGATGACAGGATAAATAAGTATTAAAGAAATAATTAAGATTAAAATAATTTTCTTTTTCAAAATTTCAACTCCTTTTATATAGCATTATTATTATTTTAAATTATTAATTAATAATAATCAATGAAAAATATGATAGAATTTTGACTTATATCATGATAACATATATTTTGGTATATAAATAAGCATTAAAGGAGCTCAAAATGAATTATAAAAAAATACTATTAATCATAT
>JAWSUU010000096.1:0-9205 GCA_033549325.1 Bacillota bacterium
AACAGTCATAATAAGTAGTGTTTCAAATAATTTAGATATAAAGTCTCTATCTATAATTGAAAAAAGTATTGAAACTGCTGATAAATTTCAAAAGATCAGCAAAAATTACTCGAAAGATATAGAAAGAGATTTTATGGAAATAGATTTAAGTTTAATTGAAAACGTTATTAATAAGCTTTAAAGCTTATTATATAAAACCATGGAGGTGAATCATGAAATTAGAGTTAGGAAATATTTTTATCAAAGATATTCAATTTTCTAATGAATCAAAAATCGAAGGTCACACATTATATGTTAACAAGACTGAAGTAGAAAATCTAATACTTGAAGATGAACATATAAAAGAAGTAGCTGTTGATCTTGCAAAACCGGGCGATAGGACAAGAATAACTCCTGTTAAAGATGTTATAGAACCTAGAGTAAAAGTATCCGGAAAAGGAGGAATTTTCCCTGGTGTAATTTCAGAAGATGAAACTGTTGGAAGTGGAAGAACCAACGTACTAAAAGGAGCAGCAGTAGTAACAACAGGAAAAATAGTAGGTTTCCAGGAAGGTATTATAGATATGTCAGGAAAAGGAGCTGAGTATACACCTTTTTCTAAAACTTATAATTTAGTTATTGCCTGCTATAAAGCCGACGACATAAAACCTCATACCTACGAAAGAGCTGTAAGAATGGCAGGTTTAAAAACTGCTACTTATCTTGGGAATTTAGCAAAAAATATAGAAGTTGAGAGCATTGAAACTTATGAAACTCTTCCACTAATGAGAAGTTGTAAAGAATATAAAGATTTACCATCTGTAGCTTATGTTCAAATGCTTCAAAGTCAAGGTTTGCTTCATGATACATATGTATACGGAGTTGATGCTAAGCAAATCATACCAACTTTGATCTACCCGACTGAAATAATGGACGGTGCTATAATAAGCGGTAACTGTGTTTCTGCTTGTGATAAGAACACAACCTATCATCATCAAAACAATTGTGTTGTTCACGACTTATTTAAAAGACACGGTAAAGATATTAATTTTATAGGAGTAATAATAACAAATGAAAACGTATATCTTGCTGATAAAGAAAGAGCATCAAATTGGACTGCAAAGTTAGCAGACTTTCTAGGAGTAGATGGAGTAGTTGTATCTCAAGAAGGTTTCGGTAATCCAGATACGGATTTAATTATGAACTGTAAAAAAATCGAAGAAAAGGGTATTGATACAGTTATTATTACAGACGAATATGCTGGAAGAGATGGAGCTTCACAATCACTTGCGGATGCAGACGAAAAAGCAAATGCAGTAGTAACCGGAGGGAATGCAAATGAATTAATTACTCTACCACCTATGGATAAAATAATCGGCCATTTAGATTATGTAAATAAAATAGCCGGTGGATTTGAAGGTAATATAGATAAAGAAGGATATATTACTGTAGAACTGCAAGCAATTATAGGAGCTACCAACGAACTGGGCTTCAATAAATTAACTGCTAGGGAATATTAAAGGAGGCTATAAATGTCAAAATATAAAGTTGTACATTATATAAATCAGTTTTATGCCGGTATCGGCGGAGAAGATATGGCAAATTATGAACCTGAAAAAAGAAAAGGATTTCTTGGACCAGGACAGGCATTTCAAGCAGCTTTCAAAGAGGATGCAGAAATTTGTGCTACAATAATTTGTGGTGATTCTTACTATAATGAAAATATGGATCAAGCAAAAAAGAAAATACTTGCTATGGTAAAGGAAGAAAACCCAGACCTATTCATTGCCGGTCCTGCTTTCAACGCAGGAAGATACGGTATGGCATGTGGTGATATTGCATCTTCAGTACAATCAGAATTAGGTATAAAAGCTTTAACCGGAATGTATATAGAAAATCCTGGCGTTGATTCATTCAAGAAAAATCTTTACATAATTGAGACTAAAAATTCAGCAGCAGGTATGAGAAAAGCAGTAAAGAAAATGGCAGGTTTTGTTAAAAAATTACTTAATAATGAAGATATATTATCTCCTGAAAAAGAGGGATATATAAAAAGAGGCTTAAGAAAAAATATATTTGTAGATAAGAGAGGTTCTGAAAGAGCTGTAGAAATGTTGATTAAAAAGCTAAACAAAGAAGAGTATACTACAGAATTTCCTATGCCGGAGTTTGATAGGGTTCCTCCTAGTCCAGCTATTAAAAATATGAGCAAGGCAAAAATAGCTATTGTCACTTCAGGTGGTATTGTACCGATAAATAATCCGGACCATATAGAAGCTTCAAGTGCATCAAAGTACGGTAAGTACAACATTAAAAGATTTAAAGATTTAACATGTGAGGACCACGAAACAGCACACGGTGGATACGATCCATCATATGCCAATGAAGATGCTGATAGAGTTATCCCTATAGATGTATTAAGAGATATGGAAAAATCTAACAGAATTGGACGCCTACACGATTATTTCTATACTACTACTGGTAATGGAACTTCTGTAGCTAATTCGAAGTCCTTTGCAGCAGAAATTGCTCAGGAACTTATATCTGATGGAGTAGATGCAGTTATACTTACTTCTACCTGAGGTACCTGTACACGTTGCGGCGCAACAATGGTTAAAGAAATAGAAAAAAGCGGAATGCCTGTTGTTCATTTATGTACAATAGTTCCAATATCAAAAACCGTAGGTGCTAATAGAATAGTACCAACAATAGCAATACCATATCCTTTAGGTAATCCATCTTTGACACCAAAAGAAGAAAAAGATTTGAGAAGAGGTATTGTAGAAACAGCGATAAAAGCTTTAGAAACAGAAATAACGGAACAAACTGTATTTCAATAAAATTTAGGAGGTATAAAATGTTAGAACTTAATAAAGAAAATTTTCAAGATGAAGTATTAAATGCTGAAGGTTTGGTATTAGTGGACTTTTGGGGAGACTCATGTGAGCCATGTAAGGAATTAATGCCTGATATCGTAGCACTAAGCGAAAAATATGGAGATAAAATTAAATTTACGAAGTTAAACACTTCAAAAGCAAGAAGAGTAGCTATTTCTCAAAGAGTATTAGGACTACCTACAATAATATTATATAGAAATGGCGAAAAAATCGAAGAAGTAAACAGAGACAATGCAAATAAAAAATATATAGAAGAATCAATAAAAAAACACATATAACTAAAAGCTTTAAAGCTTTTATATAAATTTAAGAAAGGAAGTGTAAATTATGAGTATATTAGACAACAAAAAAGTTGTTGTTATCGGCGACAGAGACGGCGTTCCAGGACCAGCTATAGAAGAATGTATAAAATCAACAAATTCAGAAGTTGTATATTCCTCTACTGAATGTTTTGTCTGAACTGCTGCAGGTGCAATGGATTTAGAAAACCAAAAAAGAGTAAAGGATTTTGCTGAAGAACACGGTGCAGAAAACCTTGTAGTTATATTAGGTGCAGCGGAAGGTGAGGCAGCAGGTTTAGCTGCTGAAACAGTAACAGCAGGAGATCCAACTTTTGCAGGTCCATTGACAGGAGTCCAGTTGGGACTAAGTGTATATCATTGTTGTGAACCCGAATTCAAAAATGAAGTAGATGAAAATATTTACGAAGATCAAATCAGCATGATGGAAATGGTTTTAGATATTGATGAAATCATAGAAGAAATGACGGAAATAAGAAGTGAATTTTGTAAGTATTGTTAAGATAGATTGTCTCAGATGGGTGTTTTTACACCCATTTGTTTTATGAAATTAATTAAATAAAATTTTAAATTGATTGGAGGAGAATATGAAATATCCAGTAATAAACAGTGCCAGTTATGTTTTAATAAATACACCAGATATGGTATTGAATAACGGTACTACTCAAACTATGGAAAAATTATCTAATCCAGATTCAGAATATTTAAAAAAAGTTTCTTCTCATATTAGAAAATATGATGAAGTCCTAAACTATCTGCCAAATCAGGTATATATTGGAAATCTACATCCTTCTGACTTAAAAGGTATAAAACTACCCTGGTATAATATTGATTCTAAAATAAAAGATAGATTTGGAAAATTTGGAGAAATTATGCCTCAAGATGAGTTTTTAGGCTTATTAAAATTGTCTGATTCCTTTAACTTAGTTATGTTAGAAAAATCTTTTACAGAAAATATCTTAAAAAAACTATCTTACCATCCCTTATTCAAAAATGATATCACAAATATAAAAGAGGGTGTAGAACTAGAATCTATAGTTAAAGAAATAGAAAAAAATAGTGCTGAAGCTTTATATAACAACGGAAAAATTGTTGGGTGTGTAAAGAAAGCACATGATATAGATGTAAACCTCACTTCTCATATAATGTTTGAAAATTTAGTTGTAAAAGCTTCCGGTTTCTTAGCCTTAAAACATTTAATAAACAACACCGACAAAAGTGTAGAAGACATAGATTATGTTATAGAGTGTTCGGAAGAAGCCTGCGGAGATATGAATCAACGAGGCGGAGGTAACTTCGCCAAAGCTATTGCAGAACTTACCGGGGCTAACAATGCTACAGGTTCGGATACAAGAGGTTTTTGTGCAGCTCCAACCCATGCTCTTATCCAAGCTGCAGCTTTAGTTCAATCTGGAGTGTATAAAAATGTTGCTATTGTAGCCGGCGGAGCTACTGCAAAATTAGGAATGAACGGAAAAGATCATATAAAAAAAGAGCTTCCTATATTAGAAGATGTGCTGGGAGGATTCGCTGTATTAATAAGTGAAAACGATGGATTTAATCCAATAATTCGAACTGATTTAGTTGGAAGACATACAGTAGGTACCGGATCTTCACCTCAAGCTGTTATAACATCTTTAATTACTTTACCTTTAGATAAAGCAAATATGAAAATTACCGATATTGACAAATATTCTGTAGAAATGCAAAACCCAGATATTACAAAGCCTGCAGGTGCTGGTGATGTCCCTACATCAAATTATAAAATGATAGGAGCCTTAGGTGTAAAACGTGGAGATATAGAAAAAAAAGAGCTTCTAAACTTCGTCAATAATCATGGTATGCCTGGATGGGCTCCAACCCAAGGGCATATACCATCAGGAGTACCATATTTAGGATTTGCTATTGATGATTTAACTAGAGGTGATTTTAATAGAGCTATGATAGTCGGAAAAGGCAGCCTATTCCTGGGGAGAATGACAAATCTATTTGATGGGGTATCTATAGTTATAGAAAGAAATAAAGGTGTTGTAGAAGATGAGAAATCCGTATCAAAAGATGAAATTAAATCTATGATAGCTAATGCTATGAAAGATTTTGGAAATCATCTGATTAATGATTAGGAGGTTTTTATGTTACATTCTGAAAATACCAAGAAAATGATAGGAGATATTTTTTTAGATATCGCTAATGGAATAGAATCAGGACAGTTTGGCGAAAAAACAAGAATAGGTCTTACTACTCTCGGTAGTGAGCATGGTGTTGAAAATTTGATAAAAGGAGCTGAAATTGCTTCAAAAAAACATCCAGATATGAAAGTGGTTCTTATAGGTCCAAAAGCAGACACAACCCTTGAAACTATTATAGCGAAAACTGAAGAAGAAATGTATGAAAAAATGGAAGAACTGCTAGATAACAAGTACTTGAATTCTTGTGTCACCATGCATTATAATTTTCCAATTGGAGTTTCAACAGTAGGCAAAGTTATAACTCCCGGATTGGGCAAGGAAATGTTTATAGCCACTACTACAGGTACCACATCGGTTAATAGAGTAGAATCAATGATTAAAAATGCTGTTAATGGAATAATAGCAGCTAAATCTACAGGTATTGAAAATCCAACAATTGGAATACTAAATGTAGACGGAGCCAAACAAGTAGAAATCGCTCTTAAGAAATTAAAAAGCAAAGGATATGAAGTAAATTTCGGAGAATCTCTAAGAGCCGATGGTGGATGTATAATGAGAGGAAATGATTTGCTTACAGGAAGTGTTGATGTTATGGTTACTGACACTCTCACTGGTAATATTTTGATGAAGATGTTTTCTTCATTTACTACTGGAGGAAGCTACGAATCATCAGGATACGGCTACGGTCCTGGCATAGGTGAAAATTTCCATAGAAATATTTTAATTCTTTCAAGAGCTTCTGGAGTACCAGTTGTTACTAACGCATTGGAGTATGGAATGAAGGTTTCTAATGGAAATATATCTAAAATTATTAAAGATGAGTACGAAAAATCAAATAAAGCCGGATTAAAAGAAATAATTAAAGAAATTACAAAAGAAGAAAATCCTGCAAAAAAGCAAAATATTCAAAAGCCAGAAAAAGAAGTTGTAACAGCTCAAATCTCAGGTATAGATATTATGGATTTAGAAGATGCAGTGAAGGTTTTATGGAAAGAAAAAATTTATGCAGAAAGCGGAATGGGTTGTACAGGTCCTATAGTGTTAGTATCTGACAACAAATTTAATGAAGCAATTTGTGTTTTACAAAACAGAAATTATATTGTATCTGATAAAAAAGGTTGTTAATATGAAAAAGCATGAGTTTTAAACTCATGCTTTTTTGATGTTTTTAAAGTTTTGCTCCTGTTCTAGATTTAAATCTGGTTAGAATTATACTGCTTCTAACTTTAATAATTCCATCAATTGAATAAAGATCTTTTTCTAAAAAATCATTCAATTCTTCATCTTTATTTAATAATGCATGCATATGTAAATTTCCTGTACCGGTCATTTGGTAAACATCCGTTACATTTTCTTTTTTAGCTAATTGACTTCCAATTTCATAAAGTTTTGTAGGTTCCACCTCTATATCAAAATACACTGCTACTTCTCTACCTACTTTTCTTAAATTCATATCAATAGTGTATTTTTCTATTACTCCGTTATTTTCTAAGTTATCAATCCTAGTTTTAACAGCAACTCTTGATAAGTTTACTTCCTTGCCTATGTCTACATATGATGTTCTTGAATTTTCTGATAATAGATACAAAATTCTTTTGTCTATTTCATCAACTTTTCTGTATTTCATTTATTTCTCCTTTTATTTTTGCTCTATTAGTCCTTTTCTATATGCATGTAAAAGTTCTTTTAAAATTTCTATTGTAGCCTTTATATCCTTACCATCATCTGTATCTTCTACTAAAACTCTTTTTGGTACTTCATGTACGTATACTTCTTTTGGCAGCATATCTACATTTTCATAAATAGTAGCTTCGTGAGTTTCAAAAGGTTCGTGTGATACCAATATTATCGCTTGTGAGTTGTAAATTAAAGTATATCCAGCTATTCCTGTTACTTTCTGATAAGGATAAGAAAAACCACCATCTATTACAAATAACTTTCCATCAGCTTTTACAGGGCTTTCTCCTTTTCTTGCTTTAACTGGAATATGACCGGTTATTATTTTCCCTTTTTCTTGAGATACACCGAATTCTTTTAAAATTTTATCGCTTATATTTACTTCATCTCTAAATTTAAAATAATCATTGTAATTTTCTTTATGAGTTTTTTTATCTTCTATGAAATATCTTTCAAATGTAGCCATTTTATCTTTTCCAAACAGTGGTGATATAGGACCACACCAGTTGTACCAAATCAAGTCTAAATTTTTTTGGTTATTTTTTTCATCTTTATTAAAAAACCCTTCTCTTAATCTTAAATCAAAGAAATCACATAAATCTTTTCCTGAATACTCTTTCCCATGAAATGTAAATTTTTGAAATTCTTTTTTCCCATTCATAGGGATACAGGCATGATAAAGTAAGTTATCATTGCACTTTAAATATACACTTCCCTTTGAAAATAGAGTCTCGACGTGTCTTTGAAGTCTTTCAGACTGTAAAAAACTATGGCACATACTACATCTTCTTCTTCTTTACTTAGGGCATAGGGTTTCTCTATATCTAAAGTTGGAAAGTAAGTGTCTATAAGTGGATATTTTATTTCTTCTATTTCTATATTTTTGAAATCGTCTTTTATCTTATCCAATAGCAATCTGTCTTCCATTTTAAAATCAGGATTTCTTCTAATAATTTGTCCTTCCAATTTAAACTGTATGATAGCTATAGCTTTTTGCATTCCTGCAAGTAATTGTATATCCTTTTTCTTTATATTGTTTTTTTCATCAAGCTTTGGTTGAAAACAGTCTAAGGAATTCGAAGTATATTTTTCCAGAGCTAAACTTGCTAAAGGCATTAAATTTATACCGTAACCTTCCTGAAGTATTTCCATATTTCCGTATCTCAGAGCAATTCTAATTACATTAGCCATACAAGCTGTAGATCCAGCAGCAGCTCCCATCCATATAATATCGTGATTTCCCCACTGTATGTCTACATTGTGGTGTGCTAATATATCATCCATAATAAGGTCAGAACTTGGTCCTCTGTCGTATATATCCCCAACAATATGAAGTCTATCTACTACAAGTCTTACTATAGTATCACAAATATCTATTATAAATTCATCAGCTCTTTTAGTGCTTATGATTGTTTTTATTATATTGTTAAAGTATTTTTGTTTACTTTCCAGTTCTTCCTGCTCCTGCATGAGTTCTTCAATTATGTAATCGAAGCTTTCAGGTAATGCTTTCCTAACCTTTGACCTTGTATACTTATAAGATACCTTCCTGATTAATAAAATTAAATGGTAAATAGTTTTCTCATACCACTTATCATCTACTATGTTTTTATTTTTAAAAAAATTGAGTTTTTCTTTAGGATAGTATACTAAAGATGCTAAATCTTTTTTATCTTTTTCTGAAAGATTATTTCCAAAGGTTAGGTCAATCTTTCTCTTTACCGTTCCTGAAGCATTTCTTATGATATGGTTAAAAGCTTCAAACTCTCCATGTAAATCTGTTATATAGTGTTCTGTACCTTTTGGCAATTTAAGTATCGCGGACAAATTAATTATTTCTTCACTAACAGCATCTATATTGGGATACTTTTTTGATAAAAGCTTGTAGTAATTTAGTAATTCCATATTTACACCTCTTATATTAAAAAATTTATACTTTCATTTTACACCTAATTTTGCATATATTCAAAATTTAATTGAATAAATCTTATACATTTTACAAGTTCTTTTTATCTTAAGTATTGTTCTTTAGTGTGATGCAGTATATAATATATATATCTGAATTTAAGATATATTTTTTAAAATGATTGATTAATAATACTATTCTTTATACAAATCCTTGTAGTTTTTATAACCTATCAAAATTTGTTTCATATCATCTTTG
>JAWSUU010000097.1:0-9197 GCA_033549325.1 Bacillota bacterium
GATTTAACTTTTCAAAAGCGATATGAAAACCGCCTAGAACAAAGCAAACCAGTTCTTGAGGCTTTTTTATCTTGGTTAAATATAAAGCAAAAGCAAGTCCTGCCAAAAAGCAGTCTAGGAAAAGCTGTTAAATATTGTTTAAACCAATGGCCAAAACTTGAGGCATACCTATTAGATGGCAGATTAGAAATAAGCAACAACACAGCTGAAAGAGCCATAAAACCTTTTGTAATAGGAAGAAAAAACTTTCTTTTTTCAAAATCTCCTAAAGGAGCTACATCTTCTGCAATTACCTACAGTATAATAGAAACAGCTAAAGCTAATGGTTTAAATCCATTCTACTATCTGAATTATTTATTTGAAAAATTACCTAATATAGATTTAGAGAGTATGAATGAATTAGATAAATTATTGCCTTGGTCAGATTCAATACCTGAGGACTGTAAAATCCCTAATAAGGATTAGATTATCATAACAGCTTTAGCTTTTGAAGGTGGGCCCGTTTTGACGCTTACCTATTTCTCCTTCAGGACCTGAAATCTTTTTGCAATCAGAAAAACAATTGTTCTTAAATGCCTCAGAATAACACTTTCCTCCATCATCAAGCAATGTAAAATCTTTAATATTTAAAGGTGATTTTCCCTTTCTACTTATTTCATAAGTTATATTACCCTTTAAAATTTTTCGATATTGCTTATATGTACGACATTCAATTAAAGATGTAATATTGCTGTAATAATGGGATGACATTTCAATGTTTTCATGACCAGCAAGCATCATTGCAATAACTGGATTACCACCTTCTGCAATAATGTTTATTAAAGATAAATGTCTAGTATCACCTAAATAGAGATAATTTATAAATCCATCCTGTAAGTGCTTTGATGTGCGGTCATAAGTTATTTTTAATCCATATCTATTTTCAATAATTTCATTAAAGAAATAACGAATAACACAGTTTAGATTCACGTAGGTAAAATATCTACTATTGGAAAATTTCTTCTTGTTCCATTTTTGATAGTGTGTATCTGTAATAAATAATGTATCAAGATCCGTAGATTCGTATTTCTTTGTAAAATCAAGATATTTAAGAATTTCTTCAGCAAGATTATCAGGAATTTTGTACTGCACAGTGTAGTAATCTTCATCAATCTTATAGGAAATTTTTTTATCAGAACCTTTTATTTGATTTTTCCGTAATTTTATATAAAAACCGTCGTCTTTTTTTTCTATACAATTACGAGGTGTTAAAATGAACTCCCGTGGTCTTAAAGGTATTACTCCTGTTATTTGCCACCAAAGAAAAAGAGGATAAAAAAATAATCGTTCATCTTCAGATATTTCAGATTTCCAATAATCATTTATTATATCATTAAATAAAAAATAGCTATCAAAAGATGCTAATGATCGTTTAAAAACCTTTGAACTAAAATTATTTATATCGGATATTTCTTCCAGTATATCAATTAAATCTTCAATCATTTCAGAATTATCCGTTTCTGGAAGAACAGAAAAAAATTCAATTACTCTATTAGAGTGAGTTAATTTAATATTTTCAGTAATATCATTAAAATCTTTAGGGTTATATTTAATAATACGTTTTATATCATTTACCAGATTTTGAAGTGATTTAAGTGCTAAATCCCCCATTGTTAAAACTACATAGGTTTTTAAATAGTCAACAAAAAATTCATAGCTAATACCAAAATAATCTACATAATATCTTTTATAACTAAATTTATTAATATTAAAAACTACTCCAACATTTGAATATTCATCAGATAATTTCCATTTAGTATCAAAAAAATTACAGTCAATAATAATTCCATGTTCCTTATATTCTTCATATAAGTCTTTTGCTTTACTGATATATTCAGTGTCCATATTCTGAAATGAAACTAGAGTATTAAAAATTTTTACCGTTTCGCTAATGTTAGACATTTGAAAACTCCTTTACTATTTTTTCAAGAGATTCTAAAGCATCATCTCCATATTGTTCTTTAACACACTGGAATAACTCATCTATAGTTGGAAGAACAGTTTCTTTTATTAATGTTTTATATTTATTCTTTAATCTCTCATCTGAGGTTTTGTTGTATAGTGTTAAAAGCCTATTATACTCGCTAATAATTAAAAATACTGTTGATTTTGTGCTTATCTCATACTCACAACCAATACAACTTGATCTATCTTGATAGGGGCAAAATTTCTTCATTGCTGTCAGAAGACATAAGCACTCATCCTGTTTTGATACCGCATTTCCATTACCAATACGATGTAAGATATTTAAAATACTATTTCTTACGTCTTTTTCGTCTGTTAGTATTTCATTAATTAGTTCTATAGATTGATTTCTTGATTTTGTAGAAATTGAAACGATATCTTCTACTTCTCTTGGAGATAGATCAAGATTTTTTATTAATTCTGTCTGCTTATGAACTGAAAGTTTATTATATTCGCCCTCGGTAATCATTTTTAGAAGCATAGACGGAATAAATGATAAGACACCACGTTCAAATAGTTCTTTAGCCACAAATTCTGGTGTAAAACCATTTAATTTAGCATCTTTAAGGTAAATGGATGTTGTAGTAGAAAAATGCCCGTAAGACCCTTTATGAGATCTTGCAAGAGCTGTTAAAAAATAACCTTTAGTATTAAACTCATCATCATTTTCTAGGATATCTTCTGTAAGGTTAAATACAGATTGAAGATATGATTTATTAGCTGATCTAGACCTGAAGTTTGATTCTAAAAATAATGCTCCAATTTCATCACCCATATATCTGGATATTCTATCATAATCTGATATGACACGTATAAGTGGTTCATTATCCGGGATATTATTGATTTTTCTGTGTGATTCTGCTATAGCTAAAAGTGTACCGATATGAACCTCTACACTCTCAGGTACACATAATTTTATAGAAGAAATACTACTATTGTTCATTGTTTTATTTGGGTTTAAAGGTAATGCAGTTAGACGCCAAGTTATTGAATAAAGAGTCAACCGTGCATCTTCATCGGGAAAATCGCCATTAATTATTTTTTCTAATACTTCTTCTGGTCTCATAGTTAGTCTTGGATGGCATATTCGAACTATATCAGAGTTTCTTAATGCACAAATAAAGTGCAAAGCTAAGAAAAGCCAGGTATCTACATAATCCTTTGATTGAGCAGCATTCACATACATATCATTTTCAAGAATATATTCCTCGTTAAAAAGACAATATAATATTTCTAAATATTCATCAGAATCATAAGCAGAATTTGAATCTGATCTATCTTGTCTTTTTGACATATAATAATCATTTAAATACTTTGTTTTAAAACCATCTTTGAACCACCTGAGAAAAGAACAAAGGATATCGCTATATTGTTTAGATAATTCATCATATGCAATAGCAAGAAGCTCTTGAACATCATCATCTTTCATAATGCAAACATCTTTTTTAAGATGTTTTAAAAGAAAATCTGTAAGATGATATATGATTTCATTAGGAACGTAAAATTCTTGATAAAATAGTTCAAGTTTTTCTGCTGTATCGGGTAATTTAGATTTTAGCATTGATAATAAAATACTGTTTTTATCATCTGTTTCTAGAATATAGTTGTCTATAAAGTCATTAATTCTTCTATTATAAGGTTCGAAATCTCTTGGTTCAATCATAAGAACATCATCTTTCCAGGTTGGTTCTATTCCGAACCATTCATTGTCAACTAGAAATTTCATAAATACACTGTTAAAATTTTCTATATCTATATCAAATTTTTCTTCTAAATAAGCTACATATTCTTTAAAGTCAATCATTTTTTAATTTACTCACTTTCCACATGGAATAATCAAATATTTCATTATTAACCTTGGCATATTGTTTTACTAAATCACCTTTATTTTGAAGATATATTAAAGCAGATTCTGGGGAGTTATCACCTCGCCAATACATAAGTCCAGATATATCTTCACCTAATAGAGTGAGTTTAACAGAAAACCAATGTCTCAATATATGAGGTGTTATATTTCTCTCTTGAAGTAAGTATCCATAATTAATAGCTTCAGGATTATTACTATCTAACAGTTCAGGAATTAAATCTTTAATAACCCTTTTGAATTTAACATAGTAGTTATCGTATGTTATTGCCTTCCCTTGTTTATTGGTAGTCAAAGCACCAAAGTCAGATTCATATTTATCACCTTCAATGAAATCCATATAGATTTGATAGCAGTCATAAAAAATTTTATGGAAGGCAGGATAAACTCTTTGAGTTCTTTCTTTCTTGATTTTTCCTACGCTTATTAAATCACTTCGAAGGTTTATTTCTTTAGTTAAATCGATTATAATATCTTCTACCTCTCCATTCACAATTTGAAATCTAATACCTGCTCCAAGCTTAGAATCATTCCTTCTAACATTACAACATTCAGATGGTCTCATTCCAGCAAATGCACCTAATGCTATTAGCATAAGAATATCTTTATGTTTCTGGATAACAACACTCATAAGAATCGAAAAAACACTTTCAGGCATATCTCTAAAAATTTCTTTAGGTGTTGATGTATATCGAATATCAAAAGCTGGAACTTTTTTAAGTTCCAACTTCTTTTTTCTAGAATTATAAGATTTTATTTCTTTATATAATTCTTTGTATTTAATATTACATTTTCCAGGATTTTCTTCAATAAGAAGCTCTATAAAATCAATAATGTTTTTTATACAAATATTTACAGTAGATTTAGATCTACCTTTTTTATCTCCTGGCAAAGTACCCATTCCATAATCATTTAGAAAATCTTTTACAATTATAATACTTATATCATTTAGATGTTTTATTTTATGCTTGTCAAAAAAAGCATAATTCAGAAGTTTACAGACATTATAAAATCTATTATTACCATCATCAGAAATATTACGGGAGACCTTATTTTTACTGGAACGGATATATCTATGAAAATCAGTCCATGAAATTATATTTTTGCGATTATCTTTTAAGATTATGAACTTACGAGAAATAAGTCGGTTATCTTTTATTATCAATGTATGTTCATAAACTGAAAAACGTATGACTGATGGCATAATAGCTCCTTAAAAGAGAATTTTATTCAAATAATTTAATGATGAAATGAGATTAAATTACATTTTATAACAATTTAATTTTCATATGTTTTTTCTTATTATTTCTTTTAGATTTTTTCTGGCTTTACTTACTCCAGACTCTAGTATTCTTTCTCTACATTGAAGGACCTGGGATAGTTCTTTATAGTTAAATTCCAGTATATCTTTAAAAAGTATAATTCCCTTATCTTCATCCTTTAGCATATCGATGCTAACCTTAATAAGATTGTCATCTAACTTTTCCTTCAAAAATTTCTCAGAGTTTTTACTGGTAGAGTCTCTTTGTTTAGGAATATCATCATAACCAAAATGAATAGGCTCATCTAAAGATGAAGGCTCTAATCTTTTCTTTCTTTTATATAGTCAATGCAGGTTTTAAAAATTATCCTATAGAGCCAGGTATTAAAGGACGAATTTATATTAAAACTTTGAATACTTTCAAATGCTTTAACTAAGGCTTGCTGAGATATATCTTCAGCATCTTCTTTGTCCATAAGGATTTTTAAAGCGATATTGTAAGCATATATTTTATGTTCTTCTATTAATTTTTCAAAAGCTTCTATATCACCTTTTTTACTTTTCTTAATAAGTTCTCTTTGCATTACAATATCGCTCCTGTATTTATTTGTTGTATTTCAAATTATCTTGTTTTTATAATTACTATATATAATCTTCTTATAATTAAATCAGCATTATTTCATTTCGACTAAAAAAACTTTCTTCTCAACTTCATCAAAATATGCCATTTTATTTGAATCAGCAGATACTATACTCATTCTTCTTGGATAAATAAAGGCTATATTTCCAGTTTTATCATATACCATACTTCTGTAGCTGTATTCTAATGTTGTATTGAAAGTTAAAATGATGTAGTCTCCAGCCAATTCTATAGTTTCTCCTGTTTCGCCAAAGTTAAGAGGTTCCTTATCTCCTTCCTTATATAGCTTTTGGTCATTGTCACTAATATAATAAATATCATTTCCAAGGACTTCGTATTTATCACGGTATATAGGTCCACCGCTTTCCAATCTTATTGTTTCATCAATTAAAGATAATGAATATAACGTCCTATCAGCACTGACAAAGTACAATCTTTTATTTCGGTATTTAAAAGCATCTGCAGGCTTTTCACTAACAGGCTTTTCATCCACTAATGTTATTTTCCCAGTTGTTTTATTTAGCTTGTAAATTCTCTGTGGATCATTATCTATATTTATGTTTGATGTTATCATATACCTGTAATCATTTGTTTCATGAACTCTATTGCCAAATTCATACAGCAGTAATCCTTCTTCGGATATTTTAGGTGCAATAAAGGGACCAATGGTTTTAGGTTCTGACGTTGTGCCATCGGATTTTACTGCAACTTCATAGGTTAATCCTTTAGTTCCGCCTTCACTATATGAAAAAACGACTTCCCCATCACTTTGACTGAAATATGGTTTTACATATTGATCTTCACCAAAATAAGGATCTTTGGGTAGCTGATAAATTTCTTTGTTGTTCTTCAAGTTATTTAAAGGTGCTTGATATATAAGACCCTTATTGCCGGCATAATATATATAATCATTATTTATAATAAAATTACCCTGCATATCCTCTTCACTTAAATAGTCAACAAGTTCAATTACATTTGGTGATGGATTTTGAGATTCTATAACAAGTCCGGTTTTATTGTCAAAATGATAATCCCATTCAAACTCATCTACACCGTATTCCCATGTAAGAGGAAAGTATGTTATATCTCTAAATAACAACAGTGGGTATTCTGTATTACTTTCATCTACTATTTCTCCGTTAATTTTAATTGTAAATTCGGGTATTGAAGCATAGTACTTAGTTGAATTTTTCTGATCTATTTTGTATTCCTCAAAAGGATAGCTGATATTTGTTTTATTAATTTCAAGTCCTTCCTTTTGATCCCACTTTGTTTCTAAACCTAGGTATCTGGTACCACTGTATGTCATAGGAAAATAAGTGATATCCTTATATACAATCAAAGGATATTTGCTAAAGTCATTGTTTATTTCACTTCCATTTAAAGTAACTTTAAAGGATGGTAGACTAACGGTTACATTTTTTGTAGCAGCAAATGCATTTACACTTGAAAGAATTAATACAGCTGCTATTCCAACTATAAAATTGTAGACAAATCTTTTTTTCATTTTTTCCTCCTTGGATTTATAACCTTATAAAATTATTTCCAAAATCACAAAATTCTCCTTATAATCATATTATACATATCAATAAAGGGGCTGGATAAACTATCCAGCCCATCTTATATAGATATCTTAATTAAATGATATTGTCACATTATCTGAAGTCCATGCAGTATATGTCGGTGTTACCTTTCTGTATGCTGCAGATGTTGGTCCCTGTCTATATGCAGCTGCACAATATGTGGAAGTAAATTGATAATATGTGTTTGGTGTATACAAATATGTTTGGGTATATTTAGCATTATTCATTTTTGTACCCGTTAAAATATTTAATGTACCACTATTATGTTGAGCTAATGTAATTTCCTTAGCAATTTGAGTTGTTGAAAAATTTGACTTAACACAGTCTAAAGCAAATGTATAAGTTATTGTTGCAACAGCAGACCATGAAGAGGCATCCCTAATTGTTATAACTGCTTTATCTGGGGCATTATAGAACTGTATATGAAAATATAAATCACTACCACCTGAGAAACTTAATGAGTAATTTTCATATCTTGTTCCATTTTCAACTACATTATAAAATCCTTTCCAAGTACCTGATGATGGAAAATATACCAATCCAATATCCCCATATGAAGTATATGAGTTATTAGTTGCAAATGTAAACATTTGGTATGGTCTATCGTTAGTATGAACTGTTGATAAACTAGGTAATTCAGCAAATGATGTCATTTGGTTATGTCCAGCAGTACTTCTTACACAATAATAAACTCCAGTATTATCACTTGCATTTATTACATTTGATAGTGTGCTAACAGCAGATATTACTGGGGGATTCCATTTTTCGGACAAATCACGGTATGGTACAATTCCATATGGTGTAATTGTATCTCCATCCTTTGATCTTTCATAATTAATCGGCTTGTTTGATAGAGCATTTCGACCCACACGATTATTTGTTAAATCCTCAATGTAATTATTTATCTGTAGCTCTGTAGGATTATAGATTTCTATTTGTTGAGAAAGTGATATAATATCTTCATCTGATACTCCAGTCTCCTTCATCCTATTTAGATTTTCATCTGATATATATTTAGATATATCTGCTTTATCTAAAGTTGATGCAACTTCGTTTACTCCTGATGCATTAGCAACGAAACCGCTTGATACTAACATGCAAGTTATCATAACAATTGATAAAAATTTATTTCTTTTCATTTTTATTTTCCTCCATTATTTTTTTGTTATAAATTTTTATTTTTTATGCTCTAAACTTTAGTAACGGTAAGATATTTTTATTATTCGGTTATTTCATATGAATCATCATAGCATGTTTCACACCTTCTTCCATTTAAACAAAGGATTTTTTCTGATTTCATATATTAAGTATTAGGAAATCAGAAACACTCCATTATTTTAAAAGTAATATAGGCAAGTTAATATTAGATAAATCATGATAATTTAATATTTTGTCAAAGTTTCTTCAAAACTTACGAAGTTTTTTTGCTTCTTCAGGGAGTTGTAACCGGCAAGTGTTTTTGGAGAAATTTTGGCAAATAATTTTCCCTAACTTTTCAGTAAATATTTGCCAAAGCTTTGGTATTTAAAACAATGATTTTCTATGTTCTAACCTGTAACTTTTTCCACTCATGTTAAAAAGCTCGCATCTATAGGTAATTCTATCTAAAATAGCGGTTGTTAAAGCAGGATCTCCTAATAATTCAGTCCAGTCCTCTAAGCCTTTATTTGAAGTTATTATCACAGAAGCCTGTTCATGTAAAGATGATATTATTTGAAAGAACAGATTGGCTTCTTCTCTAGTAATTGGAAGGTAGCCGACCTCATCTATGATAACGAGGCTAGATGATAGTATTTTATTTATTTTACCCTTGCTTTTTCTTGATATCTCCTGGGTTTTTAGTAC
>JAWSUU010000098.1:0-9137 GCA_033549325.1 Bacillota bacterium
AGCCAGTGTAATTGCTTTTTTTATGTCTAAAAATGAAAAACTATTTAACTTGCTAAATTTAGATAGTTTAAATATTTTCATAGGGGAATTTAAACAGGTTGTCTTATTAAGGAATAGTATCTTTACTCCGGAATCTTCGACTATTTGGGCATTAATAGTTGGTTTAACCTTGGGTATATTATTTTGTTTATCCTTTGTACAATACCAGAAATCCATAAAAACAAATGGTATTAGCCTGTCTAATACATTTTTAAAACTTGGTGTGCTCATACCCATGACCATATCATTAATTTTATGGGAAGAATACCCAACTACTTTTCAATGGATAGGTATTACATTATCCTTAATTGCTATATTAATAGCAAATATAAACTTCAAAAAGGATTCTATCAAAGATATAAGATTAAATTTACTACTTTTAATACTATATGGAGGACTAGCTCAATTTGCTACAAAATTATTTCAAAAATATGCACTTATAGAATACAAAAATCTTTTGCTGTTTTTTATATTCTTATCAGCTTTGATAACGAGTTTGTTAATAATAGTAAAAAACAAAAATATATTTGGAATAAATGAATTTTTATCCGGAACTCTAGTAGGAATCCCAAATTTGTTTACTTCATACTTTATGGTTCTTGCTTTTGCACAAATAAACACATCAACAGCAGTACTTTTAAACAGCTCGGGAACCATAGTATTGGTTTTAATTTACGGATTTTTTATTTTTAATGAAAGATTAAAAAATAGAGAAAAAATGGCTATAGCGCTTACAATAATAGCAATGATAGCTATTAATTATTAGATTTGACAATTAGTAAATTAATGGTATAATTTATTTAGTATCTTCAGGGCAGGGTGTAAATCCCGACCGGCGGTAAAGTCCGCGAACCGAAAGGTTGAACTGGTTAAATACCGGTACCGACAGTAGAGTCTGGATGAGAGAGGATATATTTAGTTAACTAAGCCTTGGAGTTATTCAAGGTTTTTTTTATGCTAAATATCTCCTAAACTAAAAGGAGGAAATTATGGAAAAATCAAAAACAGTATTTATCACAAGAGTAGCAATATTATCAGCTGCAGCATTTGCTCTAAACTATATCGAATTCCCGGTACCCTTGTTCCCGGCTTTTTTACAGCTGGATTTTAGTGATATTCCGGCATTAGTAGGAGCATTTGCCTTAGGACCTTTGGCAGGAGTAGTAATTGAATTTATTAAAAATATTTTGCATTTAATCTTTAAATGGAATATTGGATCCCCGGTTGGAGAATTAGCCAATTTTATAGTAGGAGTAGCATTAGTAGGTACTGCTGGATTCATTTATAAAAAAAGAAAAACAAAACAAAATGCTATAAAAGCTATGATTGTAGGTATAATAGTAATGGCTGTTGCAGGAGGAGTAATGAATTATTTTGTTTTACTACCATTCTATACTAGATTTATGCCAATAGAAGCTATAATAGAAATGGGAGCAGCTGTAAATAATAGAATAACAAGTCTCAAGGATTTAGTAATATATGCGATAATACCATTCAACATTTTTAAAGGTGTTATCATATCAGTTATTACAGGATTATTATACAAAAAACTATCACCAGTAATCCATAAATAAACCGCTCTGCGGTTTATTTTTCTTGAATTGATAGTAAATTAACGATATAATTGACTTGATAAGGAAATCGAAATGAAAGAAATAACTTTAAAAAATTTATCAGATACGGAAAGATTCGGTAAAATATTATCTGACATAATAGGACCGGGTTCTTTAATATGCTTAAATGGAGACCTTGGAGCAGGTAAAACTACTTTAACCCAAATAATTGGTAAAAATCTCAATGTCAAAGAGTATGTAAACAGTCCTTCCTACAGTCTAATGAATACATATAATGGCACATATCAAATACATCATTATGATTTATATAAATTAGGAGGCGTTGATGATGCATTAGATATAGGTGTCGAAGATTATATATATTCAGATGATTATGTAGTTATTATAGAGTGGGCAAATAAAATTCAAGAAATTTTACCTAAGAAGAGAATTGAAATAACCATAAGAATTGCTAATAATAAAAGAATCCTTAAAATTACAGGTGATGGCAAGTTTTATGCTCAACTAATAAAGGAGTTAAGTAAAAATGATAGTTTTAGGAATTGAATCTTCAACTGAAACTGCTTCATGTGCTGTTTTATCAGAAGAAAAATTACTGGGAGAATACAGCCAAAATATTGGCAAAACTCATTCTGAAAATCTAATGACACTGATAGATAATCTTATTATAGACACTGAGATAAATTTAAGAGATATTTCTGGAATAGCTATTACTAAAGGTCCAGGCTCTTATACTGGACTTAGAATAGGCATCGCAATTGCCAAAAGCATGAGTCAATCATTAAATCTGCCAATTTTATCCATTTCTACTTTAGAAAGTTTAGCATACAATCTCCCGTACACAGAAAAAATTATCAACCCAATTTTAGATGCAAGATCCAATAGAATCTATACAGGATTTTATAAATGGCAAAATGATAAAGTAATTAATTTAAATGAAGATTCTGCAACAACAATTGAAGAACATATAGAAATTTTACTACAAGATGAATCATCAAAAGAGATCATTTTCATCGGTAATGGAGTAGAAAAACATAAAGAGTATATTCTCAGTAAACTTGGCAAAAGGTGTACCTTCGCATGCAGTTATATAAATAGTCTAAAATCATCTTCTACAGCACAAGCTGGTATTGAAAAGTTAAAAAACCACGATTTTTTAACATGGGAGAATTTTAATCCTATTTATTTAAGGAAAACTCAAGCAGAGAGGAATAAAGTATAATTGTTTGAAATAAAAGAACTTAAAAAAGAAAAATATATAGAAGTTATATATAAGCTAGAAACAAAAATTTTTACTGATCCCTGGACAAAAAGAATGATAAAAGGTGAATTTAACAATAAGCTTGCTGTAGTTCTTGGTGTTATTAATAGGAAGACCAAAGAATTAGTAGGCTATTCTTTTTTATTGAATGTTTTTGATGAAATACATATAAATAATATCGCGGTAAAGGAAAGTTATAGAGAAAAAGGCCTGGGTAAAAAGGTCTTAGATTATATAATTAAATATGGAAAAGAAAATTACTTTAGCAGAATAACACTAGAGGTTCGTGAATCTAATAAAAGAGCATTAAATTTATACTACCAAAATGGATTTATAATAATAAGTAGAAGAACAGGTTACTATTCAAATCCGAAAGAAGATGCATTAATACTTATGAAAAATTTAAAGGAGAATAACTAGTAATGAGAAATATTTTTAATCTAATAAAACAACCAAAATCTTTTTTTGAAAATTTAAGTAGAGAGAAAATATATATAAGTCCATTTTTTATTATAATAACTTTATATCTCTTATCAACTTTCATTACTAAAAATCTTTATTCGGATTATTTAACAGATATTATTAATTCTTCAGGAGCAATGCAAAATGAAGAACTGGATGTAATATTAAGAAATCAAACAATAACTTCCTTTATAATCAATCCAATTCTTCCTTTAATAATAATTTTTGTAAAAAGTTATCTTTTAAACGGTATATCTTATTTTGATGGTTATGGTGAGCTTAAAGATTCAATTAATGTAGTTTCGTTTTCATATATAGTTGTGGCCTTAGGTAATGTAATTAATAGCTTAATAAGTTTAATCAATAGAAATTACAATTTTTCTATTAACCCAACACTTTTATTTAATTTTGAACAAAATAGTTACTTCTATAATTTTTTGAGTGGGTTAACACTCTTTGTAATTTACTACCAAATTTTGTTAATTATAGGGATATCTGTATTATACAAAGTAGAAAAGAAAAGAGCTGCTGTTTTCGTAATAGGAACTTGGATTACCTGGTTGCTGCTAACTTCAGGAATTAAGTCTATTAATATCTAATTTGATAAAACATCAGAAACTAAGCCAACAAAAGTATCAATATTTTCTCGTGATATACCGTTATGAGTAACAAGTCTGCCGGCGCCTTTATCTGTTGGGTTAATTAATACTCCCTTTTCCAGCAATTTCTTATGAAAATCCTCATCAGAAATAATGCTGTTATCAATATTATAAAAAATCATATTAATTTTTAAATTTTCAAAATCAACTTCTACACCATCAATTTTAGATAAAGCCTTTCCTAAGTATGATGCATTCTCATGGTCAATATCAAGCCTTTTGGACATTTTTGTTAATGCAATTATACCAGCCGAAGCTATAACACCAACTTGCCTCATGCCACCACCCAATATTTTTCTATAAAATCTAGCCTTGGCGATAAAATCTTTTTCACCTATTAGTAAAGAGCCAATAGGGGCACATAAACCTTTAGAAAGACATAAGTTAATACTATCGGAATACTGTGCTAGATCTTTGGTTTCAACTCCTAGAGATACTGCAGCGTTAATGAATCGTGCTCCGTCTGTATGTACAGGGATATTTTTTGACTTTGCAAATTCGTAAATCTCTTTTGATTCATTCATAGTCAAAACATTTCCACTTGAGTGGGCATTTTCAGTACAAATTAGTGTAGTTTCCGGATGATGTATGTCTTTTGACCTTACACGTTTAGAAATTTCATCAACCTTCAAAACGCCATTTGGTGAAGGTATTTGAGAGGTATTTACTGAAGAAATCAATCCTGCGGCTCCAGCCTCATGTTGAAAAATATGACAGCTATCTCCTAATATAATTTCGTTTCCCGGATTTGTCCATGTAAGTATTGCCAATTGATTAGCAAAGGTGCCACTGGGTACAAACAATGATGCTTCTTTGCCAAAAAAATCTGCTGCTAGTGCCTCTAATTTATTAACTGTAGGATCATCACCGTAAACATCATCACCTACTTCTGCTTCAAACATTGCTTTTCTCATTTCTTCTGTAGGTTTTGTTACTGTATCGCTTCTTAAATCAATCATAATAGACTCCTTTGAAATATTTATTTTTCTTAATATTTACATTATACCAAATGAGAAATTAAGCTACAATACAAAGCATGTTCTTTACAATAATTAATATCTAATTTATACTATAATAAGGTGAAAAAAATGATAAATTACATAATAAAAAAATCTTTGGATGAGGATAGAATCATTCAAATTATATATATAAAAAAGGACATAATAACAGAGCGTAAAATAAAAGTAAAAAAAATTTATCCTGACAAGATAAAAGCTTATTGTTATTTGAGAAAAGAAATTAGATATTTTAAAAAAGAAAATATTTTGTCAGCAAAGATAATAAAAGATTGGAGATAGAATGAAGGATATATATATACTAGCTATAGAAACATCATGTGATGAAACAGCTGCAGCTGTTATTAAGAATGGTAGAGAAGTACTATCAAATATAATATCATCTCAAATAGAGATACACCAGAAATACGGAGGTGTAGTTCCAGAAATAGCCTCTAGAAAACATATTGAAAATATAAATATAATTATAGATAGAGCATTGAAAGAAAGCTGCAAAACTTTTCAAGATATAGATGCTATAGGAGTAACCTATGGTCCGGGACTGGTAGGAGCTTTACTTGTAGGGATAAATTCGGCAAAAGGATTGGCCTTCTCGTTGAAAAAACCCCTAATTGGTGTAAATCATATAGAAGGACATATTAGTGCAAATTATATAAACCATAAGTACTTAAAACCTCCCTTTATAAGTCTTATTGTATCAGGTGGACACACACATCTAGTAAGAGTGGAAGATTACGGTAAATATGAAATATTAGGCAGGACAAGAGATGATGCAGCAGGAGAAGCTTTTGATAAAATAGCGAGAAGCTTAAATTTAGGTTATCCCGGCGGACCCATAATAGATGAAATATCTAAAAAAGGAAATAAAAAAGCAGTAGATTTCCCTAGAGCTTATTTAGAAGAAGATTCTTATGATTTTAGCTTTAGTGGACTTAAATCAGCAGTACTAAATCACATAAATAACAACAAACAAAAAGGAATAGAAATTTCAATACCGGATTTAGCTGCCAGTTTTCAAGAAGCAATAGTGGAAGTACTTGTGGATAAAACTATGAAAGCAGCTAATGTATATAATTTTGATAAAATAGTATTAGCTGGAGGTGTAGCGTCGAATTCCAGGCTTAGAGAATTATTTTATGAAAGATTGGTTAATAAAAAACTTTTTTTCCCAGATAAAATATTATGCACAGATAATGCTGCGATGATTGGAAGTTCGGCCTATTATAAATTTATTAATAAAGAATTTAGTGATTATAAATTAAATGCAGTGCCAAATTTAGAACTTACTTCCAATATTAAATAAATATGTTGCATAAAAAACTTATAATTGATACAATTTTTGTATAAAGTTTAATATTAAGCAACAAAATAAAATTAGGTAGGTGTAATTATGAGTCAAGAACTAGACAAATTAATCAACAGAGATGAAACTGTCGAATTACTAAAAAGTTTGGTTAGTATTTACAGTCCCTATTTCAAGGAAGAAGAAGTTATGAAATTTGTTCATAACTGGCTTGAGGAAAGAGATATAGATACTAAATTCTTCAATTATAATGATGATAAGGTTACAAAATTCGAAGGAATAGATGTAATTGGAGAAATTAAAGGTTCAAAAAAAGGACCGAAAGTATTATTAAATGGACACCTTGATACTGTTACTATTTGTGAAGGATGGGATACAGAACCTACAGAACCAGTTATAAAAGATGGTAAACTGTACGGTATAGGTGCTCTTGATATGAAATCCGGTGTAGCTGCTATGATGATAGCTATGAAAGCCTTCAAAGAAAAGCACAAAGATTTTAATGGAAGTATAATGTACTCCTTTGTATCAGACGAAGAAGGACCTTATGGTCTTGGAACTAACTTTTTAATTCATGAAAATATTATTAATGATGCTGATGTAGCAATAGTACCTGAACCAAGTGCAGGATTTATGGAAAAAGAATTCCCATGTTTATGCTTAGGCGCAAGAGGGGGATATTCCTACAAAGTTAGATTTAAAGGAAAATCTTCTCATGCAGCTAATCCTGAAAAAGGTATAAGTGCTATAGTGGATGCCAGCAAGGTTATTTTAGAACTTAAAAAGCTGAATCTAAAGACGGATGAACATCTTGGCAAAGGCGATATTTGCATTATAGAAATAAAAGGTGGAGGAGCTGCTTGCTCAGTGGCAGATTTAGCTGAATTTACAGTTTTTAGACACATTGTAGTAGGAGAAGATAAAACCACTTTAAAAGCAGAAGTTGACGAAGCGGTTAAAAAAGCAGGTATTCAATCGGAATATGAAGTAATTTTTAGAGATGCACCGACACCAAACAGTGATGGATTTTTACCTTATTTAGTTGATATAAACAATGAATACACACAAAAGTTCATAGAATCCATTAAAGATGTAACAAATAAAGACCCGAAAATATCCTATTTTAGCAGTATAGGTGATTTTAACTACATCGGATCAAGATTAAATATACCAACATTCGTATTTGGACCTAGCGGTGAAAGATACCACTCTGCAAACGAATACGTTGTATTAGATGAGGTAGTTGAAACCAGTAAAATTATTTTTAATTATTTAGAAAGATTACTTGTATAAATACAGCGACAAAAACTTAGCAAAAAAAGGCTAAGTTTTTGTTTGTTTTAACTTCAAGGAGAAAAGTATGAGAATAATTGAGTATGAGCAGATTAAGGAAAAAGTAAAAGAAATTTTTTTGAATGCAAATTATAATATTGATGAAGAAGTTTTTGAAGAATTAAAAAAATCTTATAAAAAAGAAAAAAATAATACAGCTAAATTTGTTCTGGAAACAATAATAAAAAATGATGAAATAGCAAAAAGTGAAAAGATGCCATTATGTCAAGATACTGGTATGGCAGTAGTATTTATTGAAATAGGGGGAGATGTTAAACTCGATAAAGGTTTTTTATATGATGCAGTTAATGAAGGTGTAAGAGATGCATATAAAGAAGGATATTTAAGAAAATCCGTAGTTGATGACCCACTATTCATAAGAAAAAACACAGAGGACAACACTCCCGCTGTAATACATACAAAACTTGTCAAAGGAGATAAATTAAAAATTACTGCAGTTCCTAAAGGTTTTGGAAGTGAAAACATGAGTAGAATAAAAATGCTAAAACCTGCGGATGGAGTTAAAGGAGTAAAGGAGTTTATTATTAAAACTGTAAAGGAAGCCGGTCCAAATCCCTGTCCTCCTATAATACTGGGGATTGGAATAGGAGGATCATTTGAAAAAGCGGCTATATTATCAAAAAAAGCACTTACAAGAAGCATAAAGTCAAAAAATTCTAATAAGGACTATGCTAAATTAGAAGAAGAACTATTTGAAGAAATAAATAAACTAGATATTGGTCCTGGAGGATTTGGCGGAATAACAACCTGCTTAGGAGTTAATATTGAATATTTTCCTACACATATAGCGTCTTTACCAGTAGCAGTAAATATTTGCTGTCATGCTTATAGACATAAAGAAATTGAATTTTAGGAGGTAATTATGGCTAAATATTATATAAATTTACCTCTCGATAAAAAAACTATAGAAAAATTAAAAGTAGGCGACAGGGTTTATCTAACAGGATATATGTACACAGGAAGAGATGCTGCACACAAAAGACTTGTAGAATTAATAAATAAAAAAGAAGAACTCCCTTTAAGCTTAGAAAACGAGACCATATACTATGTAGGTCCTGCTCCGGCTAAAAAGGGGCAAATAATAGGTTCTGCCGGTCCTACGACTAGTTATAGAATGGATCCTTATACGGTTTCTTTACTGGAAAAAGGTCTTAGAGGAATGATAGGAAAAGGTAGAAGATCAGAAGAAGTAATAGAAGGTATTAAAAAAAACAAAGGTATATATTTTGCAGCAGTAGGAGGAGCAGCAGCCTATATATCCAAATGTATTAAAAAAAGAGAATTGATAGCTTATGAGGATTTAGGAACAGAAGCAATTTTAAGAATATACGTTGAAAATTTTCCGGTAATTGTTGCAATAGATAGTCAGGGAAATAATATATATAAATAAAATAGGCTCTTTGTCAAATGTTGGGGTAACCCATAAAAAAGAGTAATGAATCTGGATTGGAGTGTAAAAACTCTTCAGTC
>JAWSUU010000099.1:0-9054 GCA_033549325.1 Bacillota bacterium
GTGATATTGCAAGCGGAATCGGCAATCTATTGTCGAAGAACAAGTCATTGATGACAAATACAGATATCCAGGATGAGGAGGATTACGACGATGGCTCGGACGAAATCGATAACTTCGATTGAAACTGAAATTACAAAAATAAATAGTGAGCTAACAAAACTTCAAGAAAAACAGGAGGCTCTATCTGACAGACTGCTGGAACTTCAAAAGCAAAAGAGGGAACACGAGGCCAAACAAGTAATGGAGGCTTTCCAAAAAAGTGGCAAAAGCTTGCAGGAGCTGATGACATTTTTAGATGTCTGAGGCAACGTTTTTCAGCTTCAAAAAGTGTTTAGTGTAACTTTTATGCAAAGTTCAGGTTATAATAAACAAGGGAGGAGTCGCCTATGAAGTTAAATAGTGATTTTGTGCCTATTATCAGCAAGAAAGAGATGGATCATGAGGCCACAAAGTTTCTACGAAAATATTGTCCAGAAGCACTAGAGAGTCCTATACCAGTACCCGTCGAGGAAATTGCAGAACTTAAAATGGAGCTTGAGATTGATTATGTCAATATCGATGAAGCTTGTGAGACATTAGGTATGATGATATTCTCTGATGGAGCAGTTGAGTTATACGACCGTGAAAACGATCAATATGTTCTCAGACCCTACAATAGAGGCACACTACTTGTGGAGAGTAATATTGGTGATGTAAGTAATAGAGGTCGTGAGCGTTTTACAATAGCACATGAAATTGTTCACTGGCATATTCACAAATTACGGTTTACAATGATGGGATTGAAGGATCAAACATTAGCAAAGGCTTGTCGGTGTCCACAAGAAAAAGCCTACAGTCCTAAAACCCCCGAAGAATGGATGGAATGGCAAGCCGACAATCTAGCTGCAGCAATTCTAATGCCTGCCGAGATGTTTAGTGTAAATTTTTCATTCGTTCATACAAAAAAACCTGAAATATCCTAGTACAACTTAGTACAAAAATGTAAAAAAATGAGAACCCAAAAAACTGGGTTCTTTTATAATGGAATTATCTATACAATTCTTTTTCAAGTTGTTCTTTAGTTAGATTATTTATATTAGTGTTATTTCTTCTTAAAGCTTTTTTTAGAAAATCTTTTGGTTTGTTTTTAGCATTTTCTATAAGAGATGCAAAATCTACAGGATTTCTATTATAAATATGTATATATATTTTTTGAGCCATTTAGGCATTGTTCTATATTCTTTTGTATGTTCAAAGCCTTTGTGTTTTGTTTTTATACGATTTGGTATGTACCAGATCCTATGATATTTTTTATTTCTTTTATGGGAATTATTATACTTAGCTATAATATTACCAAACTCAGATATTATATAAATTTTCTCGTCATTATACCTAACAACAACCTTTTCTCCCTGGTGTCCTTCAGGAACTAGATATTTTGATGTATTTAGCTGTACAAAAAGGTCTTTTTTTCCTACTCTACGCTCTACATAATGATAAAAAACATAAGGCTTAGGTGGTAAGGGATTCATTAAAGCTTGTTCTTCTTTTAAAAGGTTTTTTCTAGTATTATTTTTAGTTGAATGAATTTCTGAATTTTTCTCTTCTAAGCCTTTATCTACAACTTTTTGGATTTCTTCAAGAGATTGATATTCAGACTCATAATCATCTTTTATAATATTTTTAGCTACTTTCACTCCAATTTCTACATTTCCTTTTTGATTAGGACAATTATTTGCACAAAATCTTACACCGAAATTATAATGTTCTGAAATTTCTTTAAAGAAAAGTGTTAGCTTTTTATCTTTTACTGTAGGATCGTGGACTTTTTTAGCTATTTTCATATTATCTATTAATATTTCATCAGAAAAGCCATTAACTCTCTCGACAAATTTTAAGAAAACTTCGCTAAAATGTTTGTTTGTCTCTCTTTCGGTTACTAGACATATTTGATATTGAGAATAGGGCATATAGAATGCTGCAAAATATACTCTCTTGTTTTTACCTGCTATATTTATCATCATATAACCCCAGTCGAATTGAATTGTTTCGGCAGGATTATAGTGAATTGTAAAATATGTTTCAGATTTTTTATTAAAAGCTATCCGGTATAGCTTGTTAAATTTTGCTTCGCTCAATGTTGGAACTAATGGAGATACGATTGTTTTTATTTCTTTTTTGGATAATCTAGTAGTGAAATTTTTCCTAAAAGTTTTTCTTTTTATGTTCATAAGTATAGAGATTAGATTTATTACTGCTTTTGTATCTGGATGATATAGATCTAAAGGTATATTCGAGGGATATATCTTGCCTGTTTCTTTTTTTCTTTTAAATACTGCACTTACGGTATTTTTATCTACTTCCATGATCTCTGCTATTTTACGGTAAGGTATATCTTTTTTTATTAAATCATAAATTTTTTTGTATTTTTCTTTTGAATACTTCATATTAGCTCCTTTTAAAAATTATAACGTTATAAAGAATATCATAGAAAGAAATAAATGTAAATAATTAAAAATAAATAATACGAGGTATAATTTAATGAATGAAATAGAAGCATATAAAATAATTAGTAATTTTTCATATTTTAAATCTGACGATTTAAAGAAAATCATTGGGAGTGAAAGGATGACCTATGTTTATCTTAAGAGATGGATTAATCAGAAAAAGATTGTCAAGCTGCCTTTCTTTTTTTACAGTCCAATAGATCAGGATACCGGTAAATATAAAGCGAATTTATTAGAAGTAGCATGTGAAATTGAAAAAGATGCATTTTTGTGCGGAGTGACAGCTTGTAAAATACATGGACTGCAAGTTCCAGAAACAAATAGAATTTATGTAGTAACTAAAAAAAGTTTTAATGTAAAGGAATTTGATGGATGGATTTTCAAACCCAGATTTATGACAGATATTTTTGGTATAGTAAAAAAAGATAAAATTAGATATACTGATTATACAAGAACTGTAATTGAAATGATTAGAGATTTTGATAAATATATGTCTCTAATAGAGTTTTTAACTTTTTTGAAAAGTGTTAATACTCTTGATTCAAGAGAAGTGAATAAAGTGTTGGAAATTCTAGATAGTAAAATAGTATTTCAAAAAATAGGTTGGCTTATAGATACTGGCCTGCTTAATGTAGATAAACCCGACTATTTAATAGAATTTTGTCGTAGGAATATTGGGAATAGTAGAAGATTTTTTTGTAAAAAAGCAAAGAATGAAGGGAAGTATAATCCTAAATGGCAAATGGTATTGCCGAAGGAGATAAAAGTTTGAAATATTGGCGTGATGTACATAAAGAATATTTCACTAAAGAACTTAAAGAAGTAGGTAAAGAATTTAATGAAGATATGCTGGTTGTATGTGAAGAATTTTATGTAGTGGTAAAGTTTTAAAATTTACAGATTAAATTTGTGCTTATTATTGAAACGATATTCATCATTTGATATACTTTATATGCAGGTGAATATTGAGACGGAAAATTATATTTAAGCATAATTATTGTTAAGGGTCTAAAGCATTGAAAGCCAGGACGATCACTGTTGAGTAAGAGATTTTTCAAGAAAGCTTCTTTTGTTTTGTTAATAAAGAAAAAAATAAAAATATAACCGAATAGTATTTAGAAAAATGACCGAATGAAAGTTGAAAAAATGACCGAATGAAAGTTGAAAAAGCCACCGATTGATTGTATAATAGTTTAGAGGTGAAAAACTATGAATAATGAAAAATACTTACCAAGGATTATAGATAAATTAGTAGATAGCCGTCTAAAGACATTTGGTGCTGTATGTATAGAGGGTGCTAAGTGGTGTGGTAAGACATGGACTGCAAATACTCATAGTAGCAGTAGGGTATATTTAGGAGATCCTTCAGGTAATTTTCAGAATAAATCATTAGCAAAAATAGATCCTAAATTAGTATTAGAAGGAGCTACGCCTAGGCTAATAGATGAATGGCAAGAAGTTCCTGAACTATGGGATGCTGTAAGATTTGAAGTTGATCAAAGAGGGAAAAAGGGTCAGTTCATTTTAACAGGTTCAGCAACTCCGGCTCAAAGAGGGATACTACATAGTGGTGCAGGCAGAATATCAACTTTAAGGATGAGACCTATGTCTTTGTATGAATCAAAAGATTCATCTGGCTTGGTTTCTTTAGAAGATATCTGTAATGAAAAATATAAAAATATAGTGATGGATGAGGTAGGGTTAGATAAAATTATTAAGTTGATAGTTAGGGGTGGATGGCCGGGAAGCCTGGGTATTGAAGAGTCAGAATATACGACTATTTCAAAAGAATACTTAAATGCAATTATTAATCATGATATTTACAGACTTGAAGGTATAAACAGAAATACTAGAAAAATGAATTTACTTCTTAGATCTTTGGCAAGGAATGAAAGTACTACGGTTTCTATGAATACTTTAAGAAAAGATATTAAAGAAAAAAATGAAGAAATTATAGATACTGATACTATTTCAACATATATGACTTTGTTTGAAAGAATGTTTTTAATTGAGAATCAGAAAGCTTTTTCTTCAAATATTAGATCGACAACAAGAATAAAGCAACTAGATAAAAGACATTTTGTTGATCCATCATTAGCCTGCACATTGCTAAATGCATCTGAAGAAATGCTTATTAATGATTTGAACACCTTAGGTTTTCTTTTCGAAGCTTTATGTGAGAGAGACTTACGTATATATGCAGAATCATTTAATGCAAAGTTATATCACTACCAAGATTATGATGGAGATGAAATAGATTCTGTCCTTGAATTATATAATGGAGATTGGGTCGCAATAGAAATAAAACTTGGAAGTAACCAAATTGATGAAGCAGCAAAATCTTTGTTAAAAATCAGAAACAAAATACTTAATGATGGAGGAAAGCCACCAAAAGTTCTTTGTATATTGTGTGGTGTTTGTAAGGCTGCATATTTAAGAGATGATGGAGTTTATGTGGTTCCAATTTCAGCATTAAAGAATTAAAAAATATGACTCCCGCTGAATGAAAAAGAACGGTGCCAAAGAACGATGCCTGTCACATAAGTTTATGAGTTATTGAAAGGATTGTCATGCAGAGTCATGGCGAAGCATCTATGTTTTTAAATTTTAAATACATATTTAAATAAAATTGAATTTATTGTTAAAACAATATTTATCCTTTAATATAATTATACACAGGTGGATATTGGGACTTAAAACTATATATACAGATAATGATAAGGTATTTGCACTGCAAATATCTTTTTTGTTGTAATTAAGCACAATTTTGATATAATTTTAGCATGAATAGAAAGTGAACTTAGAGTTTTGAAAATAAATTTTGAATTGGAGAGTAGAATGAATAAAGAAGAATTAATTAAAAAAGCATCTGAATTTATAAAAACTTCTGAAGATAATTATATTAAGAAAGAACAGGCTATTTCTGATACAGTTGTAGGTATGAAGATATTTGAAGCTCCTATTTTTGCCTTTGGAGATGCAAAAGACAAATATTTTTCCCGATTAAAGCAACCTGATGCAGTAGGAAGTCATTTTAAACTCCCTAGAGAATGGCTACCTCAGGGGAAAACTGTTATATCATATTTTTTGCCCTTTACCGAAACTGTAAGAAATGGCAACAAACAGGAGGATACCTGGCCTTCTCAAGAATGGCTACACGGCCGCTATGAAGGACAAATGCTGTTAAATAAATTGTCTTTATATTTAGAAGCAGAATTAGTAAATTCAGGGTATTTAAGCATTGCTCCTTCTTTAGATGATGAATTTTGGAGTAAAGGAAGTTCTAATGAAAGTTCAACAGAAGAAGATAACCATGAAAAAAATCTACTTTCATTTACAAGCAATTGGTCGGAAAGACATATAGCTTTAGTGTGTGGATTAGGAACATTTGGACTGTCTAAAGGACTTATTACTTCCAAAGGTATAGCAGGTAGATTTGGCAGTATAGTTACGGAGCTAAAGATAGATCCTACTGAAAGAGAATATAAAGATATTTATGAGTACTGTTCAGAATGCGGTGATTGTATTACTCAATGTCCAGTTGATGCTATTTCTTTAGAAAAGGGTAAAAATCATCAAATTTGTTCTGAATTTTTGGATGTAATTAAGAAAAAATATATACCTCGTTACGGCTGTGGAAAATGTCAAGTAGGTGTATCTTGTGAAAGTTGTATACCAATATAAAGCTCTGGTAGTCGCTTTTTTATCATTTGACTTTCAGACTCTTCGACAAGCTCTGAGTGACAAAAAAAGAATAATAAATAAAGTCGCTGAGCTAATTATGAAAAGTGCCTGGCACATAAATTTATGATAAAAGACTATAGGAGTTAAAAGATGATTTTAAGAAAATTAAAAGTTGAAAAGCAGTCTGTAGCCGATGAGAAAAAGCTATAAAGCAAATTTAATATTTTTAGAAGATAATATTGGATTAGTTAAAATTAAGGATTAATCCTTTAAATTGGATAGTAAAGAATGGTCTATGATGAAAAAACATCCTACTAAAGGGTTCGAATTTTTAAAAGAAAAATTCAAACTTCCAACAGAAGCTTATAAAGGAATTATAATGCATCATGAAAGATGGAATGATTCTGGATATCCAAAATAATATTCTTTCAATGATATAACTAAATTTGCAAGAATAATAGCTGTAGCAGATGTGTACGATGCTTTAATATCAGATAGACCTTATAGAAAAGGGCTGTTGCCATCGGAAGCTATTGAGTATATTTTAGCAGGAAATGATACTTTATTTGATCCAAAAGTAGTAAAAAAATTCTTGAGAAAAGTTACTCCGTTTCCATCCGGGACAATTGTTAAGTTATCTAATAACTCTTTAGCAATTGTAGTTGAAAACTTTGAAGGACAGGGAAATCGACCTTTAGTAAAGGTATTTAATGTGAATAAGGAAACAATAAATCTATATATTTTAGATTTAAGAAAGCATGAAAATCTTTCAATTACCATTACTGGTGTCAAGAAGGGTTAGGGAGAAAATATAGAGGATAAGACAAGGAAGATATTAAAAAATTGACACAAATTAATTTTGCTGATATTATTAAAGAAATATCTTATTTTACAAATATATTAAATATTGAAAAGGGCAAACTTATCTAAAGGTAAGGACGCAAAACGATTGATCTAAGGCGCTAGATGCTATGATTGCAAGGTTACCATGTTTAATTTTTTTATGTTTAATTATATTGTAAAATGAAATTAAACTATAAAGGAAGGTAATAAGATGTTGAAAAAATTTATTAGTATTATTATTGTGGCAATGTTAGTTTTATCATTAACAACCATCTCTTTTGCAGAAGAAACTGTAGATGATCAAGTATCAGATCCAGAGGATACTTCTGACCAGGAAGAAATAGATGGGGAAGATGTGGACATCGAGGAAGTCGATGAGGAAGATATTGATGAAGAAGATGAAGACGGCGAAGGTAAGGGTAAAGGAAAAGGTAAAGGGCAATTCAAAGAATGGAAATCAGATAAAGAAAATCTTGAAAAAGCAAAAGATGACTCAGAAGTAATTAAAGACGAATTAGAGGAACAAAAAAATGCTCTTGAAGAAGCTATAGAAAGTGGTCTTTATGAAGGGGAAGAACTTGAAAGCAAATTAGCAGAATTAGAAGCTTTAAAGACTGAATTAGAATTGGCAAAAGAAAGCTTTAGTGCAGCTAAGAGTTCTTTTATGGAAATTATAAAGATGAAAAGACAGGAAGTATATGAAACATATTCAGAAGAAGAGATTGAAGATATTGAAGCTGCAGCTGAAAATATAACAGCAGAGGATCCGGAAGCAACTGTTATTCCAGTTGAAAGTATAATATCAGATAAAGCAAAATTTAAATTTGATACACCTCCGGTAATAGTAAAAAATAGAACATTAATTCCGGTTAGAGCTATTACTGAAGGATTTGGCGCAGATGTAGAGTGGCTTGATGGAGTAGCTACTATAACTAAGGATGGAAAAGTTATAGAGTTAAATCTTGACTCAAATACAGCCCTTGTAAATGGAGAAGAAGTAGAAATTGATTCTAAAGCATCAATAAAGAATAATAGAATGTATGTACCATTAAGATTCATACTAGAAACTTTTGAATTAGAAGTAGAATGGGAAGAAGAAACCCAAACTATAGAAATAAATTAAATAAAGTATTGTATTAAATTATTAATACATGGTAACTATATTAATAGGAGCCATGTATTTTTTTGTTTGAGTATTTGAAAAATCGGTTGCTTTTTAGAAGATAATATTGGATTAGTTAAAATAGAGGATGGAGAAGAACAAATGGATAACTAGAACCAGGAGGAGGTCCTTTTGTTGTTGATAATGGAGAATATCTTGACCTGCAGATATATGAAAAAGATGTTTGCTTATATTTTCTATGTGAAGTGGGTATAAAAATAAAGAAAGATTTTAAAGTTGATTATCTTATAGAAAATAAAGGAGTTTTTGGAAATGTATGGAATAGAAATCGATATGGTTGTTATGGATAGTAAAAAGGCATTAGAACTTTACGAAAAGGTTTTTGATGCAGAATGCGTTGAAGCTACAGATTTAGAAAGAGGATTGAATGAAGCTGTTTTCACGATTTATGATACCAGATTTCATATCCTCGATGAAAATCCTGAGTATGAGCTTGAAGCACCTAAAGAAGGAGAGGGAAAACCTATTTGGTTTAACATTACAGTGCCTGATGTCAAAGAAACATATGATAAAGCTTTAGAAAATGGATTCAAAGAAATTCAGCCTATTACTGAAATGGAAGAAATGGGTGTAAGTAACGCTGCATGTGAAGACCCCTTTGGATATGTGTGGATAATACATCAAGTTCATCGTGAAGTAAGCTTTGAAAAACGAACAGAAATAATGGAAGAAAAGCTAAAAGACGAAGAATAAAACAAATCAAGATATAATAGGGATGGCAATTATTTCTAATATTAAGAGGATGTTTTCTAACGAAAATGTCCTCTGTTAAATTGTTAAAAAAACTCTTCATGCTATGAAAAAAATATTATATATTCAAATCTAATAGATATTGAATATATTAGAATTATTTCTGCA
>JAWSUU010000100.1:0-9024 GCA_033549325.1 Bacillota bacterium
CGAGGAGAAATACGACGACTTAAGGTCGGAAATAGAAGTTGTTAAATCTCTTAACGCAAGCAGGGATATGAAGCTTAAGGAAATAAAAGAAGAAAATAAAAAGCTAAGCAGTAAATTAGAATTTAAAACTGAAGAAAAGGATTTAAGAGATATAGCAAGAGAGTTGGAAAAAATTGTTGGAAATAAAAAGGATATGGAAAGTTTTGAATACTTACTTAGAAGATACTATGTAAAAAGCAATATGTCTCAGGTAAATTTAGCAAATAGAGCTAATGTAGAATATACGACTTTAAATAAAATTCTAAATAATAAAAGAGAAGTTGAAAATATAAGTAAAGATTATATTATCAAATTGTGCTTAGGATTAAACCTTAATATGAGAGAGAGTCAAGAGCTTTTAATGTCAGCTGGATATGTACTTTTAGGTATCAGCGAAAGAGAGCTTTTCATTAGAGCTGCAATACAAGAAGGACTTAATATTACAGATACCAACTTAGTTTTAGATATGAATGGTATGAAATTACTGTAATAAAACTTTGAGATAATTGAAATAAATTAATAAAAGGAGAATAAATACATGAAACTTAACACTAAATTATTTAAAGAAATGTGCGATGTAGTTGGAGTATCCAGCGGAGAGGAAAAAATTAGAGAGCTCATTGAGAATTATGTTAAAGATTATGTTGATGAACTTACTGTGGATACTTTAGGAAATCTTATTGCCCATAAAAAAGGTAATGGTAAAAGAATAATGCTAGCCGGACATATGGATCAAATAGGGTTTATAGCAAGTGATATTACAAAAGATGGATTTGTAAAATTTTCTCCTATTGGAGGGTTAATACCTTTTACATTAATAAGTCAGAGAGTAATTTTTGAAAATGGAACTGTTGGTGTCATGGTGCCGGGATCTGATTTTGAAAAATCTGGTGATACTACAAAGTTAAAGGCTGAAGACATGTTTATTGACATAGGATGCAGCAGTAAAGACGAAGCTGAAAAAAAGGTTGTTACTGGTGATCTAGGAACTTTTGATTCCCAATTTTACGAAGATGACGATAATATAATAAGTAAAGCTATAGATGATAGAGTGGGATGTTTTGTTTTAGCAGAGGTAGCTAAAGCTAATGTAGATACTGATATGGATGTATATTACGTTTTTACCGCACAGGAAGAGGTTGGTATAAGAGGAGCAAAGACCTCGGCATTTCGCATTAAACCTGAATTAGCAGTTGCTGTTGACATAACTCCATCAGGGGACGCTCCTGGTACAAAACATACCAATGTGAAACTTGGTAATGGTGCAGCAATAAAACTATTGGATAATTCAATGGTGACCTCCAGAGAAATGAAAAAATTAATAACGGATGTAGCTGAAAAAAACGGAATTAAGTATCAGTATGAAATTCTTAAAAGAGGGGGAACCGATGCCGGTGCTATAAATCTTTCTAGAGAAGGAGTAAAAACTGGAACTATATCTATTCCTACAAGAAACTCTCATACTGCTAGTGAATTAATAAGAAAATCAGATTTAAGTGATGCAATAGAATTGCTTAAAGGAATTTTGAGTAAGTAGAATAAACTAAATAAAAATTATGAAGTATTTATGAAATTAGATATTTAATAAAAAATCCCTGCAGACATATTGTCTTTGCAGGGATTCTGATTATTTATAGGTTAAATTTCTTGTGGTAAAGCTTTGTTTAATACTACTCCGATTAATGCTGCTAAAGCAAGTCCTGATAGAGAAAGAGTACCGCTGATATATATATTATCAACAGTTATCCCTAAAACTAGAACTAAAGATGATATCAGAAGATTTCTGCTGTGAGCAAAATCCAAATCAGCATCTACCATAGTTCTAACACCTACACTTGCAATCATTCCAAAGAGAATTATTGAAACACCACCCATAACTGGAAGGGGTATGGAGCTTATTAGTGCTCCAAATTTACCAACAAAGCTTAATATTATTGCAAATACAGCGGCAAATCTAAGAACTGAAGGATCGTAAACCTTTGTCACGGCTAGTACGCCTGTATTTTCACTATAGGTAGTATTTGCCGGTCCACCTAGAAATCCTGCTAAAATTGTAGCTATTCCGTCTCCCATCATGGTCTTATCTACGCCGGGATCTTTAAAGAAATCTTTGCCTACTACGGCACCGTTGGTTGTAATATCTCCAAAGTGCTCTATAAAGATTACTAATGCAATAGGAGCTATAGCGGCTAAACCTGGTCCTGAAAAACTAGGCATAGTAGTAATGTGATCTACGGCTTTTTCTGAAAGACCGATCCATCTTGCATCTACAACGGTAGAAAAATCTACAAGGCCAAGAGGTATTGATACTATATATCCAACTGCTACAGATATTAATATAGGTACGAGTTTGAAAAAACCTTTTGCAAATATTGAGACAACAATCATTGTAACAATAACAACACCTGCTGCAACAGCAGATTTAGGATCAAAGTATCCTAAGGATGAACTTCCGTCGTATACATATCCTGCCATATCTAATGCAACAGGAGCTAATCTTAGACCGATTACCATTATTACCGGTCCTGTAACTATAGGTGGGAAAAAAGATCTTACTTTTTCTACACCGAAAATCTTAATAACAAATGACATTAAAACGTATATAATTCCTGCTCCTATAACTCCGGATTTAACTGCTGCTATACCGTGATTGTTAAGAGTTAGTGCAATTGCACCTATGAATGCAAAACTTGAGCCTAAAAAAACAGGCACCTTTTTTCCGGTAATGAAATGGAAAATTAAAGTACCTAAACCTGCACATAATAGCGCCATAGATGGGTCTAAACCCGTTAAGATTGGAACTAAAACCGTTGCTCCAAACATAGCTAATAAATGCTGTAAACCTAAGATTGTCTTTTGTGTAGTGTCTAAATTTTGTGCGATGTTTTTTGCTGAATTTTTCTTTATTGATGACATAAAAAAACCTCCTAATTAAATTTTGGAGATAAAAAAGACTTCTTGCAGACACAAGAAGTCGATAATTGTTTCATTATTTATCTCCTTGTAAGTCTCACTGGACTAAATTAAAGGAATATTTAATTCTTCTTAATGTTATAATTCTTTGTCTAAAATGTCAATACTTTTTAAGTGATTCGTAGTGTTTTTTTATTTCTAAATATATGTCATCCCAGTTGTAAACTCTTACAATATTTTTCGGCTCTTCATATCGATTGAATCCGGTATCTATTAGGATAACTTTTATACCTTCAGCAGCAAGTTCCTTAGAAGTTTCCAGGTTATCTTCTATAAAAATGTCACATTTTAATTCTTTTGCTTTTCCTGTTTTTTCAAAAGAACCGAGATGGTAGGTATTATAGTATACCTTATGTTTCTTAAGCCATTCAATAGTAATAGGTTCTATGTGAGATTCCCTTGCAGTGACATAGTAGATATTACAAAATTTTTCTAGTTTTTCTATATTTTCTTTTGCCTTTGGTCTTATATCAGCTGTTTTGTGCATTTTTTCTGCATATTCATGATAGAATTTATCGAATTTTTTATAATCAAAGTTATTATCTTTAAAATACATTTCAACTGTATCATCATCATATTCATAGTCTGTATTAAAATGGTTATTAGCATAATCAACCCAGTAGTCAGGTTTGGTTATGGTACTATCTATATCAACACATAAGTTTATTTTTGTCATTGTTTCCTCCATTTTTTATAGATAATAATAACATATAAATATTAAAAAATAAAGATATTTAAAGTAAATTGCTGTATATCAAATAACCGTTTTTACCGGATTTTTTTACTGAATACATAGCTTCGTCCGCTTTTCTAAATAGATCGTTTCTACTGGTGCCGTTTTCAGGATAAAGAGATATACCTATACTTGCTCCTATGGAACAAACTCCTTGAGAGATAACGTATTTATTAGTTACAGATTCATGAATAGTTTCAATGATACTTTCTAAGTTTTTTGGACTTCCATATTCAGGAATCAGTACTATGAACTCATCACCGGATAGTCTACCGACCAGGCAGCCATCAGGGGAAGCATTTTTTAGGCGTTTAGCAAAGGTAGCTATTACAACATCTCCTGCCAGATGACCGTAGGTATCATTTACCGGTTTGAAATTATCTAAATCTAAAATTGCAACAGCGAACCTATTCTTTGAAAACATAACTGACATATTATCATAGATTCCTCTTCTATTGTAAACTTGAGTAAGCTGATCGTAGTTGGATATTAGTTTTAATTCTTTTTGGAATTTTCTATCTTCTGTTACATCTCTACCTATTATATAAACATGTTGCTTATTGTTAATTTCAACCATATAGTGTTTGAACTGTATAAATTTTTTAGGATTATTAAAATCAAGTATTATACTAGAATAACTAGTGCTTGATAATTTAGGAATTAGTTCGTGGTACCACCAATCCTTATTAAGGTCCTGGTGTTTATCATAGTAACAGCAGGCAAAGGAATTGTTAATATCAAATGTTTTTGCAGCTTTATTATTTGCATAAATAACACTTCCACTTAAATCAAGAAGCAGTACTTCATCACTTAACTTACCTATAGCTGCAGATGCTATATCTTCAACTCTAGTCATATAATAATCCGAAATATCAAGTATATAACCGTAGTTACCTATAAAACCGGAGTTCTCTCTATCTTCTATAATACCCAAAATTTTAAAGTAGTTCTCATAGTTAATTCTTTTCAATTTTGTATGAGTTACAAACTTTTCTATGTAGGGTTTCTTAGAAATTGTATTTGATTCGTAATTTTCAATAAATTCTTTTTTATTAATTATATTAAAAAATTCATCTGAAGAAACTGTTTTAGCCTTGAATTCCTTGTAAAGGAGATAAGAGGCACCCTCTGATAATTCTACCAAATTATTTTTGCTATCGTATTTATATATACCAAAATCAGAATGTTCTTGAAGAACTTTTGATAAGGTATTTTTTTCCAAAGCCTTTGTGTAAGGGGATTTTTCTTCAAATACTATGGAAACTCCTATAACGTTAGAATTTATTGTAATAGGAAAAATACTGTATTTTAGGTTTATTAAATTATTTTTGATTCTAATATTTATATAATCTACTGATTTAAAGTATTGACCCTGGTATGCCTTAGATAAATCTTCTAAGAATTTTATATTATGATTATAACTTTGGATTAAATCATTAAAATGCAAATCTTCTTCACTACTACAGTTTAATAATTTTGCAGATGACTTATTAAGGTAGGTTATGTTTCTATTTTCATCTAAAATTAAAATGCTTGTATCTAAATTATCAAATACATTAAGAATCAAGGGATCTTTTTTTATGTCAAATATTGAAAAGAACTCTTCGATTGGATATATATTTAATTTATAATAATCTACATCCTGTAAATTGAATTCCGAAGGCATAATCAGATATGTGGACTGGGAATTATTAAAGTCGGATTTAAACATAGAAGGTTTTTGTTTAGACGCTAAATCTGATAAAGTATTATAGTCTAAGTTCTGAAATAAATCACCTAAAGATAGGTTTGCAAAACTCTCAGCTTCAAACATATTATTGCAGGCTTTGTTCATAAATTTAATTTTTAAACCTTGAGAAAATATCATAGGATTTTTAGATTTCTCAATGAGACGTTTTACTACCAAAAGATCATCTTTAACTATATATTTTTTATAAATATAGTTTGATATCACTAAAAATATTAAATTAATGCTTAATAAAGTAAAAAGATATCCAGAAATGAACCCGTATCTAATGGAAAAAAATATGCTTAATATTATATTAGCAAAGATTATTGAAAAAATCGAAATTAAATATATATTTTTAGATTTTATATTCACATGACCCTCCTAAAGATTGTTATATTAATAATATCAAAAAAATATAAAAAAATATAGTAATCTATTAAAAAAAATTAATAAAAATGCTATAATTATATACAAAAGATTTTGAAGGAGGAAAAATGGAAGTAAAATACAACAAATATTTAGATGAAGCAATGGAACAGTTGGCAGGAGATGGTATTTTTTTAACTGTAAAAAATGATGCTCAGGTCAATACTATGACAATTGGATGGGGATTTGCAGGTATTATGTGGAATAAACCTGTATTTATAGCTGCCGTTAGATATTCTAGACATACTTATGAAATATTAGAAGATGCGGATGAATTTACTGTTAGTATCCCTTTAAAGGGTCAGATGAAAGAAGAACTTATCAAATGCGGTACTAAATCAGGTCGTGATTACGATAAATTCAAAGAATTCAACATTAAAACTGATAAATCCTTAAAATTAGAAACACCTGTAATTAAAGATTGTGATTTGCATTATGAATGCAAAATTATTTACAGACAAACTTTGGAAGCTGAACTTATAAAAAATAAAGATATAAAAGCAAAATACAAAAATCATGATTATCATGTTATGATATATGGAGAAATAGTTTCATGTCATAAATAGGAGAGATAAATATTGGCTAAATTAAAAACAACATTTATATGTCAAGAATGCGGCTACGAATCACCAAAATGGATGGGGAAATGTCCTGGGTGTGATAGTTGGAATACTTTTGTAGAAGAGATAGTTGATAAAAAAACTAAAAAAAATACAAGAGGCATAAGCTCAAATAAAGTTTTAAAGCTAAAAGATATTGAGATAAAGGATGAGAAAAGAATATCCACCAAGTATCTTGAATTGGATAGGGTTTTAGGTGGAGGAATTGTTAATAGTTCTCTCGTTTTAGTAGGGGGAGATCCCGGTATAGGAAAATCTACTCTTTTAATGCAAACGGGAGATAAAGTTGCAGACCAGGGGTTGAAGGTACTGTACGTTACGGGAGAAGAATCTGCAAGACAGATAAAAATAAGGGCTCAACGTTTGGAAATGGAAAGCGATAATATTTACATATTAGCTGAAACAAATGTAGATCATATTTTAAAGAATATAGAAGAATTAAATCCTGATCTCCTTATTCTTGATTCAATCCAAACTATCTACAATCCTGATATTACTTCAGCTCCAGGGAGTGTAAGTCAGGTAAAAGAAATTACTTCCACTATAATGAGAACAACGAAAAGTTCTAATATGGCAACTTTTATAGTTGGACATGTGACAAAACAGGGATCTATAGCAGGACCGAGAGTACTGGAACATATGGTTGATACGGTTTTATATTTTGAAGGGGACACACAGCATTCATATAGAATTCTTAGAGCTGTAAAAAATAGATTTGGATCAACTAATGAAGTCGGAGTATTTGAAATGAGGGATTCTGGATTAGAAGAAATCATAAATCCTTCCAGCTTTTTTTTGGAAAGTAGAACTGAAAATTCCTACGGAAGTGTAATCACAGCCAGTATGGAAGGAACAAGACCACTTCTTTTAGAAATTCAAGCTTTAATATCTTATTCTTCTTTTGGAGTTCCAAGAAGAGTAACTACAGGAGTCGATCACAGCAGAGCGGCAATGCTTATGGCGGTATTAGAGAAAAAAGCCGGTATACAGCTGCAAAATACAGATGCTTATATTAACGTAATTGGGGGTATGCAGGTAAAAGAAACTGCAGTTGACCTGGCTATTATGTGTGCTATAGCGTCTAGTTTCAGGGAAATAAGAATAGATTCTAATACTATAATAATAGGAGAGGTAGGCTTATCAGGAGAAGTTAGGGGTGTAAAGGATATAGATAAACGCATTGGTGAAGCTCACAAAATGGGATTTAAAAAAGCTTTAATTCCTTATGCCAATAATAAGAATTTAAAGAATATTAGTAAAGATATAGAACTGGAAATAATTAAAGTTAAAAATATTGAAGAAGCATTACATGCAATCTTGTAATATATGGTAAAATCCAGGAAAAAGTTTTCACAAAATAATTGACATACCCTTTGAATGATGATAAAATTACCTTTTGACAACAAGATGGTTATGATGTATAATATATCTTGGAGGTATTTTATGTATAGATTAGGAGACAAGATTGTATACCCTATGCATGGAGCAGGGGTAATAGAATCTGTAGAAGAGAAAGAAGTTCTTGGAGAAAAGAAAAAATATTTTATAATCAAAATGCCTGTAAACGAAATGAAGCTTATGATTCCCGTTGATAACGTTGAAAATATAGGCGTAAGAAAGATTATTTCAAACTCAGAAGTAAAAGAAGTATTTGATATTTTAAAAGAAGATTCAAGTTTGAATAAAATGAATTGGAATAAAAGATATAGAGCAAATATGGATAGAATGAAAAGCGGGGATATTTTCGAAGTTGCGAGGATTGTTAGAAGCCTAACATTTAGAGACCAGGAGAAAGGTTTATCTACTGGAGAAAAAAAGATGCTCAGCAATGCAAAACAAATTCTCATAAGTGAATTAATTCTAGCAGAAGATTCTTCAAGCGAAGAAATAGAAACAAGGATAGATAAGATTATTTCTGAAAATTAGGATTATTCCTAATTTTCTTTCTTTTTTATTTTTTAAAAAAACTAAAAAAATATAAATTTTTAAGGAAAAATAAAGAAATAACTGATATAATGAATTAAAATTATTAAATAAATTACTTTAGGAGGTGACTAATTGCTTAGTAAAATTATAAGATTAATAATGACGGTAATAGGAATACTCTTTGGAGTGGGAATTTCGGTTCTTATTGATAGTTTTGGACTTTTAGATTTCATTGGTGTGGATCACGTTTATATTTACATTTTATTTGGAATTATATTTGGTATTATACTATTTTTACTAACACCTAAATTAAAAAATCTGGGAGAAAAAATTAGCGATAATTTTGAAACGGAATTACTGAAATTTCAGACAAATGACATAATTTTAGGAGCTGTAGGTCTAATTATTGGATTGATAATAGCTTTTTTGATAAGTCAACCTTTATATAATTTAGACATAAAGTTTTTAGGAACAGCAGCTTCAGTTCTTGTATACCTATTTTTTGGATATCTAGGAATTAACATTGCTACAAGAAAAAAAGACGAAATAAGTTTAACTGTGGGATCAAAGTTTAATAT
>JAWSUU010000101.1:0-8928 GCA_033549325.1 Bacillota bacterium
CTTATACTCATTATATCAGATAGAATAGTTCTTATAACTCCTGCATGAGAAATTATAGCTATATTTCCTTTGGATTCATTTACAACTTTACTCAAAGCCTTTAAAGCTCTCTCCTTACACGATGTGAGACTCTCTCCTTCTTCTATAATATAGGCATCAAAATTTTTCCCTCTCTCTTCGTACTCCTTAGGATATTTTTCTTTTATTTCATCAAAAGACATCCCATCCCATTTTCCTACATCTAATTCAGTAAAATTATCTGTAATTTCATATTGGATATCTCCATTTGAAATAATTTCAGCGGTCTTTAATGCCCTTACTAGTGGGCTAGAGTATACAGTTTCTATATTTAATTTAGAAAAAAAAATTCTAAGATTTTCTGCCTGCTTTAATCCTTTATTGCTTAAAGGAAGATCTTTTTTACCTAAACATATAGAAGATTTTTTTGGAAGGTCCAGTTCACAATGTCTTACTAAATAAATTTTTCTATTATTTTTCATATATACTCCGCATCGTTATTTTTTTACAAATATAACGCTTTTCAAAAGAATGTGATTTAATAATATAAACCACATTCTTTATGTATTTTACTTGTTATCTTTTTCTTCAAGAGCTCTAAGTATTTTTTCAGGAGTAATAGGTAATGAATCAATAAACACACCAATAGCATCCTGAATTGCATTAGCTAGTGCTGGCGCTTGAGTATTTGTCACCATTTCTCCCATACCTTTTGCACCAAATGGTCCGTATTTATCATAATTTTCATAAAATTTAATCTCACTATTTTCAGGTACATCCATAAATGTAGGAATAATGTAATCCGTAAAGTTTGATGCATATGTTTCTATACTTTCAGGAAAATACGGAGATAAATCTTCATATAATCCCATACTAATTCCTTGAACATTTCCTCCATCAACCTGTCCTTCTGCTTGTAATGGGTTTATTACTGTGCCGACATCATAACAGTTATAAAGGTTAACTATCTTCACAACACCAGTTTCATCATCAACCTCTACATCCATTACACTAGAGCCCCAGGCATAAGATCTGCTAGGGTCTGTAAAACCCGTATCCGGTTCTCTTCCTGATGCAGGTGGTGGTAAGAAACCTCCTGCCCCTACTAGATATACTCCTCCATATGTAGATGCAGTGCCTATATCTTCTAAATTCATAGAAACTTCTTCATCATCTTTTTTATATACTTTACCATCTTCGTAAATTAAATCTGTTGGAGAACAGTCATTTTGTTCAGCAACAAATTCTTTCATTTTCTTAATTAAATCTTTAGCAGCAGAAATTGCAGCTAACCCAACTATATAAGTTGATCGGCTTCCTGCGGTATCCATACTAAAAGCAACTGTATCAGTATTAGAATTATCTATTGTGAAAATCTCTTCACTTACCTCCAAAGCTTCTGCAGCCATTTGTATACCTACAGTTTTAAATCCTTGTCCCATTTCACAAGTTGCATTTGTCATCATTATTGTACCATCTCTTTTTAATTGAAGTGATACCAAATCCGGATCTCCTCCGCCGTTAAATCCAGTTGGATAATAAATATTTGCTACTCCTCTTCCTTTTCTAATCATCTATCTCACCATCCTCTATTTAGAACTCATTTTTTTATATTCTTCAGAAATTTCTTCTCCTGCCATTTCAGCAACAAATTTTAAAGTTTCTATTGCAGAAACAGCCTGTAATTCATTTCCAACATGATTTATGTCATTCTCTTTAAATGAATTCTTCAATCTAAATTCTATTGGATGCATCCCAACTGCCTTGGCAAGTTTTTCTGTATGTACTTGATCGGCAAATTGTCCTACATTAACTCCAAAACCTCTCATAGAACCACTCTGCATTTTATTAGTATACACCATTCTTGAATTAACTGCTAAATTATCAATCTTAGTCGCTCCAGCTATCATATTGGCATTTTTTTCAACGGCATATAATCCCAGTTCAGTAAATGACCCACAATCATGAAGTACATCAATTTCTCTTGCTGTAATTTTACCATCTTTTGTTACACCATCTTTAAACTTAAAAATCCAAGGACTTCTTATAGTAGTGTACATCATCTCTTCTTCTCTAGTTAATTGGAATTTTACTGGTTTGCCTGTTTTTAAAGCAAGTACACCGGCAATGTGATCCGTATGTATACTGTTCATAGCGCCAAAGGCACCACCAATTGTTCCTCCGACAAATTTAAGTTTATTCAATGGAAGTTTAAATGCATTAGCTAAATCTCCTTGAGTAAAATACAATCCTTGTGTTTTTGAATGAATAACTAATTTTCCAGATTCATCTACATAAGCAACAGAGGCGCAAGTTTCTAAAGGGGCGTGTTCTTGACTTGGTGTAGTATATGTTCCTTCAATTATAATATCCGCTTCTTTAAAACCTTTTTCAACATCACCTTTTCTAATCTTTCTTACTTCACTTTCTCCATCAAATAAATGAACATTTCCTTCAGGTCTAACCTTAGGTGCATCAGGTTTCAAAGCTTCTTGAGGATCAATTACATAAGGTAGTTCTTCTATATCTAGCTTTATTTTACTTATTGCTTCTAGAGCTGTTTTTTTATCAACAGCTGCAACAGCTGCTATATTTTGTCCTTTATATCTTATTAAATCTTCAGCTAAAAGGTGATGATCCGGTACCATCCCAAATCTATTATATGGAACATCGTCTTTTGTAATAACCGCATGAACTCCAGGAACTTTTAAAGCTTCTGAAATATCAACGTTGTTAAGCTTAGCTCTATGATATGGACTTCTTAAAGTTTTACAAACTAGCATTCCCGGCATTTTTATATCACTTACATACTGCAATTTACCTGTTACAAGTCCTTCTCCATCATATTTTTTAACTCTTTTGCCGACACTTTTAAACATTTATTTCACTTCCTTTCAGAACTGGTCCAAATTCTCCTCTTGATACTGCTAATACAGCTTCTGTATATTTATCATAGCCACCACATCTGCATAAATTTCCACTCAATGCTTCTTTAACTTCATATTTACTCGGTGTAGGATTATCTAAAAGAAATGCTGTCGCTGCCATAACCATTCCTGGTGTGCAAAATCCACACTGAGGTGCTCCATATTCTAGGAAGGCTTTTTGGATTGGATGTAATTCTTCACCTTTAACTAATCCATCAACTGTCACAACTTTCTTACCTTCAACCGTAAGTGCTAAAACCATACAAGATTTAACTGCCTTACCATCTAGAATTACTGTACAAGATCCACAATCTCCTCTATTACATCCACATTTAGGACTCGTTAAACCTATACTATCCCTTAATAGTTCTAACAAGTTCTGCTCTGGTTTTGCAATTACTTCTACTGGATTTCCATTTAAGTAAAAGTTTAGTATTTTTGACATAAATTTCCCCTCCTTTACTCAGCATCACATGCTGATTTTATAGCACGTCTAATCATTACTGGTGAAACCTTTTTTCTATACCATGCAGTAGCTCTAATATCATCAATAGGACTTATAGAATCAAGTACCTTTAAACTAGCTTCTTTCATAGTTTCATCAGTCAATTCTTTTCCTATTAAGACCTCTTCTGCTTCTTTACATCTTAATACTGTTGGAGCTACTGAACCTATAGTAATTATTGCTTTTTTACATATATTGTTTTCTTTTTCTATATATGCAGCTGCATTTACTACTGATAAAGTCTCAGCTTTTCTTCTACCCAGTTTTTTAAAGCTTGAAGTTCCTTTTTGCTTTTTAATTACTATTTCTTTAAGTACTTCTTGCTCCTGTGCCACAGTCTTTCCGTTTCCTTCAAAAAAATCTTTTGAACAAACTTCTCTTTCACCTTTAGGTCCTTTTAAAACAAATACAGCATCTAAAGCCATTAATGTAGGGACTATGTCAGCAGCCGGAGAGGCATTCATAATATTTCCACCTATTGTTGCAACATTTCTTACTGATACTCCTGCCAGTTCTTTTATAGTTTCTTCAAATACTGGAAAATATTTATTTACAATATTATTTTTCTTCATTTCAGTAAAGGTTACCATTGATCCTATTTTAATTTCTTCATCTGATTCAGATACTGTATCCAAACCTAGTTTTGATAATGATATAATAGTTAAGTCTTTTTGTCCCTCTTTTGGAATTTCATTTAATTCATAATTTAGTTTTGGAACAAAATCTGTTCCACCAGCTAAAAATTTTACCTCATTTGAAGTTGTTTTGCCAATTTGGAAAAGTTCTTCAAACGATGATGGTGATTCATAGAAATAACTCCTCATAAAGTTAACCTCCTAACATTTTTTATTTTTTTACAAAAGTTGATTTTGAAAAATCGTAATTTTCACTTCCATTAGGATATCTGTATCTTTTTTTACCTTGATCCTTAGGATAATCAAATCTTCCTCCACAACGCATTATCATGGTTTTTATTTCAGGTGTATTTTCTGACACTATTCTTTCAAACTGTTTAACTAGTAGTTCAGGATCTCCTGCTGTATTTGCCCAGTTTTCATAATGATCAGGTATTAACAGTTTTGCTCCTAAAGTTTCTCCTACTCTTGCACAATCATAAGGGGTCATTTTATCTGTTGCTCCTGGTGCATTGCTTCCCATATCAAATATTGCTACATCTATATCGTATTTTTCTCTTATTGCTACATATCCATCATGATACCAAGTATCTCCCATAAAAAGAATACTTCCACCTGAAGTTTTAAACAAGAAGCAGCAAGCAGCTTCTTCAAAAGGAATATTTACATCTCCTTCTCCTGTTTTTATAGCCGTCTGATCATAGCAAATAAGAAAATCAACTTCTGCTCCCTTTACCTTAACTGATTCACCAACCTTTGCTACTACTAATCTTTCTTCAGGCACTTCAAATCTTCTAAGTTTTTCTGCTGCTACAGGAGGTGCATAGAAAGTTGCATCCGTAGTCTTAAGTGCAGCTTTTACAGCGTAAATATCACAGTGATCTTGATGTGCATGTGTGCAAAATACACCATCCAACTGATTAAATCTCCAAGGATCAATAACTTGAGGGTTTAATCTAATCCAATTTATACTATCAGCTCCGGACTGTTTACAAACTCCACAGTAGTAGTATGAAGTGTACATAGAAGGTCCACAGTATTGATCTATGAAAAATATTCCTCCTTCGTCGGTTTTTAATACCCATGAAGGTCCTCCACACCACCAGAGGCTTACTTCTCCTTCAGGTACTTCTCTGTTTTCAATTCTTTGATTTAGAAGTGTTCCCCATTCAGGAAAGCTGTCTCTTAGCCACTGGTCACGATCAATATCATGATTCTGATTAACATAATCTCCTGCTATTATTCCTCTTCCGTCTGATTTAATAATTTCCCTATCCATAATTATTCCTCCTTTAAATTTAATATCCATCAAGGCTTTTTGCAACTTTTATAAAATCTTTATCTCTTTTTTCAATTGCTTTTTCGCCTTTATCACCACTGTAATCATAAAATCCTTTTCCGGATTTAACCCCATAATTACCTTCTTCATATAATTCTTTTAATATATTTGATACCTCCTGTGAATTGCTTAATTCCTTAAACATATAGCTACCTATGGTATAAAATATATCAATTCCTCCAAAATCAACTGTTTCAAAAGGTCCTATACATGCATATCTTCTTCCCAGGCCATATTTCATTACTTTATCCACATCTTCCACTGAAGCAATATCATTTTCAACTATATAAAAGGCTTCTCTTAATAAAGCATACTGTAATCGGTTTAAAACAAATCCACTTGCGTCTTTTTTTACCATTACGGGTTTTCTTTCTATAGATAATGCTATTTGATTTACTGTATCCAGTGTTTCTTGCTTAGTATTACCTCCAGCAATTATCTCAACAAGAGGAACAATATGTGGTGGATTTACCCAGTGCATACCGCAAAATCTATCTGGTTTATTGATAGCTTCTGATATTTTATTTATTGAAAGTCCTGATGTATTAGTTGTTAATACCGTTTCTTCAGAAACTATATTAGAAATTTTTTCCCAAAATTTATGTTTTATATCCATTTTTTCTGCTATAGCTTCTATAACAAAGTCTGCCTCTTTAAAACTATCCGCATCTAATGTGTATTCTATATTTGATATTGCTTTTTCCGATTCTTCTCTGGTAATAACATTTTCCGAAATAGAATTTTTTTGATTCATTTTAATTAATTCTTTAGCCTTAGAGATCGATTTTTCAGATATATCATATAGAGTAACATTATATCCATATTGACCAAATATTTGAGCAAAAGATGCTCCCATTATTCCAGCACCTGCTATTGATATGTTTTTAATGTTTTTAATATTATTAATATCTTTCATCTTTCCTCCTTTCTATAGTATTACAGCACCTTTATCCGCTGATGATGCTAATTTTGAATAAACTCTTAGGTATCCTTTCGGAATATCTTTTTCTGGTTTAATAATATTTTTCATTCTTTCTTCTAATTCACCATCACTAACTTTTAAATTGATTAATCCCTTATCAACATCAATCTCTATCTGATCACCATCCTTTACAGCTGCAATTGGACCTCCTTCAGCTGCTTCTGGAGATATATGTCCTACAAAGCATCCATTGTTTGTCCCTGAAAATCTTCCATCTGTAATGAGTGCAGTTGTTTTGTTTAATCCCATTCCATACAAATATTTCATAGCTTTATACATTTCTCTCATTCCAGGTCCACCTTTAGGACCTTCGTATCTTATTACAACTACATTACCATGATTAATTTTCCCATCTAATATAGCGTCATTAGCTTCTTCTTCACTATTAAAAACTCTTGCCGTTCCGGTAAATTGATGCAGAGATTTATCGTAAGCACCTGGTTTTGTGATTCCTGAATCCGGTGCTATATTTCCATATAAAACATCTATACCTCCTGTTTGATCAAAAGATTTTTCACGAGTCTTTATTACTTCATCATTTGGCGGATAGATAAATTCATATTCATCTAAATTTTCTCCAATCGTTTTCCCGGTGCATGTTAAAATATCTCTGTCGATTAATTCTCCTAAATTATTCATTAATCTTGGCATTCCTCCAGCCTTGTGGAAATCTTCCATATCCCATTTTGCTGCTGGATTAACCCTTGCTAATTGGGGAGTAGTTTTATTTAAATTTTTAAACTCATTTACTATATTAATATCCAAGTCAGCTTCATATGCTATTGCACTTAAATGTAATACAGCATTAGTAGATCCACTCATTGATAATATAACTTTTACAGCATTTCTAATAGCTTCTTTAGTCATAATATCTCTAGGTTTTAAGTCCTTCTCTACAAGTTCACAAATTTTTATTCCCGATTCAAATGCTATTCTTAATCTCTCAGAATAAGTTGCTGGCACTAAAGCACTTCCAGTCAAACTCATTCCTAGTGTTTCTGCCATACAACCAACAGTATTAGCCGTACCAAGAAAAGCACATGATCCACAGCTTGGACAACTTGAATCTTCAAGTTTTTTTAGATCTGATTTTTCAATTTTTCCTGCTTTATACATACCTAAAGCTTCATCAGAAGAAGTAGCATCGGATTTTCTGCCATCGAATACTACTCCACCTATCATAGGTCCTCCATTAACTATAATAGTTGGTATGTTTAATCTTGCTGCTGCCATTAGCATTCCAGGTATAATTTTATCGCAGGATCCCAACATAACTAATCCGTCTAGTTTATGAGCTTGAGCTTCAATTTCAATAGAGTTACATATAACCTCTCTTGATGGCAAAATATATTTCATTCCTTCATGCCCATTAGCAATACCATCACATGCCGATATCACTCCAAACTCTACTGCTGTTCCTCCTGCTCTGTATATACCTTTTTTAACGAAATCACTTAATTGATTTAAATTAAAATGTCCAGGTACAAGAGTACTCCATGAGTTTGCAATACCTATTACAGGTCTATCTGTAAGATCATCATCTGAATAACCCATAGATTTAAATAAACTACGAGCAAGTCCTTTGTCAATTCCTTCTAAATTGCTTTTACTTCTATACTCCATTTCACACCTCCATTGATCATATTTTAAGTCTTATGTATGTTGTCTGACATCTATAATTATATTATAGAAAAATTAATAAGTCAAGATTAATGACTTCTCTTTCTACCTTAATTATTGTCAAAAAAATTCTATAATTATTATACAAATAAATCACTATTTCCAAATTTACTTGACAATCATATAAAAAGGTTTATTATTATAAATAGTATTTATTAAGATTTGTAATTATGTATATTGAGTTATAATATTAGTATATACTAATTATCAAAAATTTTTTTGAAAGGATCGTGTCTTTATGCAAAATACTACTAATACTGATATGGATAGTAGTGAAAAATTATATAATATTTTACAAAACATAACTCATTCAAGCAGAAAAAGATTATCTGAAAAATTATTTATATCTTTAAGAAATGCAATATTAAGTGGAGATTTAGAAGAAGGTTATGTTTTCCCAAACGAAAATGAATTATGCAAGAAGTTAGATATTGGAAGAAGTACTTTAAGGGAAGCTTATGCCCCTCTTGAAACTCTTAACTTAATATGTAGAACAAAAACTGGAACATATGTAAATAATGAATCCGAGATAAAAAACCCAATGAATTTTAACATTATAGCTAAATACTCTAATCCAAAGGACATTATGGAATTTAGAGATGTTATCGAAGTTGCTGTTGCTTATAGTGCAGCTAAACATGCGACTCCAAAAGACATAAGTATATTAAAATCAATAGTTGAAAAGATGAAATCTAATAGCGATAACTTAGAAGTATTGACAATTTATGATTTTGAATTTCATTCTGAACTTGCAAGAATCTCCGGAAATGAACTTTTTTTAATAGCTTTAAAAGTTGTCAAAGAAGGTTATGAAAGGTTTGCGTACGAAGTATTTAAAAGAA
>JAWSUU010000102.1:0-8862 GCA_033549325.1 Bacillota bacterium
CAAAGAAAAGAAAGGCAGGATAAAATAGAGTATCTTAGTTTTTACGATCAGTTAACAGGGCTATATAATAGAAGATTTTTTGAAGTGGAATTAGAAAGACTAGATTCTGATAGGAATCTTCCGATTTCACTAATTATGGCAGATGTTAACGGATTGAAGCTTATTAATGATGCCTTCGGTCATAAGTATGGTGATGAACTATTAATTAAGGCGGCAAAAGCATTACAAGAAGTTTGCAGACAGGAAGATATTATTTCCAGGGTTGGAGGAGACGAATTTGTAATACTTCTCCCTAAAACCGATAGAGAAACAGCCAAAGAAATTGTCAATAGAATAGCTAAAAATATAAAAGACATTAAAATAAAAGACCTGAACATGTCTATTGCTTTAGGATACGGGACTAAAGAAAAAGAAATACAGTCTTTAGAAGAAATATATACGGAAGCTGAAAATAGAATGTATAAAAATAAATTGTTTAGAAGCTCAAATATTAAAGGAAATATGGTTAGTACTATTTTAAATACTATATATCACAGCAATCCTAGAGAAAAAATTCATTCAACTAGTGTAAGTAAATTAAGTGAACACATGGCAGATGCACTAGGGTTAAATGAAGAAATGAAGACTGATTTAAAAGTAGCTGGACTGCTTCACGATATAGGGAAAGTAGCAGTTGATAAAAGCATATTAAATAAAATACAAAAATTAACTTCAAAAGAATGGGAAGAAATTAAAAACCATAGCGATATTGGATATAGAATATTAAGTTCAGTTAACAATTTATCTCCAATTGCAGAGTACGTTTTGCATCACCATGAAAGATGGGATGGGGATGGTTATCCAAAAGGATTAAGAGGAGAAGAGATTCCTTATATTTCAAGGATAGTTGCTGTTTGTAATGCCTACGACGCTATGACTAGAGAAGAACCATACAGGGAACCAATGACTAAAAAAGAAGCTATTAAAGAATTAAGAGCAAATTCCGGTACTCAATTTGATCCTGAAGTTGTTAAAGTTTTCATAAATATTTTAGAAAATGCTAGGATTAATTCTTAGCATTTTTTATTAATTTATTATAGATATAAGGTTGTAATGTGATGGAGTAAATAAAAAGTAAAATAGGAAAATAGCTCCATTTAAAATATACAGTTGTGGATACTCCTGTTAAGGCAGTTACTATGAGACCATTTACATTCCAAGGAATTATTCCTACTATTCCTATTCCAGCATTTCCAATTGTAGAAGCTAAAAAAACCTTGTCAATATGATATTCATCATAAATTTCCTTGAAATTGTCTCCTGTTATTATAGCTGTTAATGTTTGATTACAGGTTATTGTGGTTAATACTGCAGAAGTTAAAGCAGTATTAATAATAATTGATACATTAGTTTTACTTCTATTTAATACAGGATTGATTAATGGTTTTATTAATCCGGAAACCTTCAATACTCCATTTAATAAAGCAGAGCTTGCAATTACCATAAGAACAGATATCATATTTATAAATCCGTTGGTATTTAAAAGATAAGAATATTCGTCTACAGGAGACTTATATCCATACAACAGTAGATTTAAATCAAGAGTTCCTTTAGTAAATAAAGAAATGATAAGTGCAGATATCACAGCTGTACCTATAGCTTTAAGCACAGGTACTTTTAAAATAATCATTAATAAAAGAATAAAGACAGGAAGTAGCATCCAAATCTTAATATCAAAGACGTTCTTCATATTCAGGAGTATTTCACTATCAACCTTTGGAACTGGGGTAATCCAAAAAAATAAAATACCTGATAAAACAAAAGGTAAAATACTATCTTTAAGCATTCTGGGAACTGTTTTTAAAATATCTGATTCACTCACGGCAGCTGAAAGATGAGCCGAAGTTGATAAATAAGAAGATCTATCACCAAAATAGGCTCCAGATACTAAAGCACCTACAACCATTGGTAGAGGTATAGATGATAAAATAGCTGTGCTTATAAATAAAGGACTTAAAATAGAAAGAGTTCCAACAGCAGTGCCTAAAAGCATGGATAAAACAAGGGTAGATACAAAGGCGGAAAAAGTTAAAGGAAAATTCTCCAGTAAAGGAGTAAAGGTATAAATCAAGGTATGAAGGGCTTGCGATTTGCCTAGCAGTGGAAGATAAAGACCTATTAGTATTAATAAAACAAATATTTTACTAACACTTTTGAAGGATAGTTTTATTTCTCTATATAACTCTTTTAAAGGTGTTTTATTTAAAAAAAGGTATATAAGTCCTGGTATTGAACCTCCAGATATAGCAATAAAAATAGGAAAATCAAAAATTATTGACAAAATTATTAAAAACATAAGAAAAAGAACTGTAATAATTGAAAAAATAAATTTTTTATCCTTCATGAAAACCTCCAGTTATAAATTCAATATAACAAATATAAATATGAAAATCAATTTACATTTATCAATATTAGCATAATACTTGAAAATATTATACAATTAGAATATATTTTAACTAATAAAAAAGGAGGTTTTAAATTGAAAATACTACTGGTAATAGATATGCTTAAGGATTTTATGGATAGAGAAGGAGTTTTATACTGTGGTGAAGATTCAGAAAAAATTATTCCTTTCATTAAGAATAAAATTAAAGAATTCCAGAAAGATGATGCTCCAGTAATATATATAGCGGACAATCATCAAGAACATGATAAAGAATTCGAGATGTTTCCAAAACACTGTGTAAAAGGTACTGAAGGAGCAGAAATACTAGGAGAATTACTTATAGAAGATGCCCTCGTGGTAAAGAAATCAAGATACAGTGGATTTTTCAACACAAACCTGGAAGAGCTAATATATAAATACGGTAAAAATATTGAAGTTCATGTAGTTGGTGTATGTACGAATATTTGTGTAATGTATACTGTTGAAGAGCTTAGAAATAGAGATATTGATACTTATGTTTATAAAGATGGAGTGGCGTCTTTTGATATAAAAGCTCATGAATTTGCATTAAAACAGATGGAATCTGTTCTAGGTGCGAAAGTTGTATAATAAAAATACTATTAGTCAACTTTAAATAGGGTTGACTTTATTTTATTGAGACATTATAATACTAATATACGCATATAGGTATATGCATATATGGTAAGAAAGGATATTGTATGGAAAAACTAATCGATTTTTTTAAAATATTATCAGATGAGACTAGACTGAGGATTTTAGCTTTACTGTCTGTAGAAGAATTATGTGTTTGTGAAATATGTGGAGCATTAGAATTAACTCAACCAAAAGTATCAAAACACTTGAGTAAAATGAGAGATAAAGGTTTTGTAATAACTGAAAAAAAAGAACAATTTGTTTTTTACAAACTCAATTTAAAGGACGAAACTATTATAAATATACTTAAAGACATTAACAAAGACATAGATAACTTTAATATTTTAAAAAAAGATAGAGAAAAGTTACAGCAGAAGGAAAAGTATCTTAATGAATGTAATTTAAATCTAATTAACGATTTGAAGTAACTATTAATTTATTAAAAAACAAAATCAAGGAGGAAGTTATAATGAATATTAAAATTTTAGGGTCAGGATGTAAAAATTGTAAAAAATTAGAAGATCACACAAAAAGAGCAGTAGAAGAATTAGGCATTGATGCAGTGATAGAAAAAGTTGAAGATTTCAAGAAAATAATGGAGTACGGAGTAATGCAAACTCCAGCACTGGTAGTTGATGAAGAAGTTAAAGTGTCAGGAAGAGTTCCAAAAGTCGAAGATATAAAAGAGTATCTTAAGTAGGGGGATTTATGAAAGAGTTAAATGTAGTTAGTAGCTGTTCTTGCGGATGTGATACTGTGAGTAATGTTGAAGTAGAGGAAAGCTGTTGTGGTTCTGATTGCAACTGCGATGAAGAATCAAAAAAAACAGATGAAAAAATCATAATAGATTTTCTTTATTTAGACTTAGATGAATGTACAAGATGTCAGGGTACGGACCAAAATCTTGAAGAGGCTATTTTAGAAGTAAAGGATGTTTTAAAATCAGCAGGGAAAGAGGTTGAAGTAAATAAAGTAAATATAATAAGTGAAGAATTAGCAAAAAAATATCGATTTCTTTCATCACCAACTATTAGAGTAAACGGAGTAGATATTCAGGAAGAAGTTACTGAAAATAATTGTGAATCCTGTGGAGATTTATGCGGAGACGAAGTAGACTGCAGGACCTGGAGCTTTAAGGGGAATACATATACAGAACCACCAAAATCTCTTATAGTCGAAGGTATTTTAAGTAAAGTATATGGTAAAAATGAATCGCAAAAGATAAAAAATGATTATGAAGTACCTGAAAATTTAAAAAATTTTTTTGAAGGCATAAAGAAAAAGAGCTGAGAAGCTCTTTTTCTATATTTTTTGCCTTGCCACATAATGAGTGTGTAGTAATTCATGAGCTTTTTCACCGTAAGGTTCCCCTATGAATTCTTTGTAAAGCTTTATTATTTCTTCGTTTTCATGAGATTTTCTATGAATTTTATTTTCGTCATCTAGGTATAATGCTTCCTGTCTTTTTCTAAGAATTTCCATATTGCCATGATGGTATGGTTGACCACCGCCACCGATACAACCTCCAGGACAAGCCATTATTTCTATTGCATGAAATTTGGATTTTCCTGATTGAATGTCTTCTAGGAGTTTTCTTGCATTACCAAGTCCGTGGGCTATTCCTATTTTCAATTCTGTTTCACCTATAAAGACACTTGCTTCTCTAATTCCTTTCATCCCTCTAAGTTGTTTAAAGTTAACATCTTCTAATTCTTTATCCGTTAGCCATTCGTAAGCAGTTCTTACAGCTGCTTCTATAACTCCTCCTGTTGTACCAAAAATTATTGAAGCACCGGTGCTTTCACCCATCATTTTATCAAATTCTCCATCTGGTAAATTAGCAAAATCTATACCTGCAGATTTCATCATCCGTCCAAATTCTCTTGTAGTTATTACAATATCTACATTAGATTGCTGGTCTTTAGTAAGTTCCGGTCTTTTTGCTTCAGCTTTTTTTGCTAAACAAGGCATTATAGATACAACGGATATATTTTCCGGTTTAATATTTTTCTTTTGAGCATAATATGTTTTAGCAATAGCACCAAACATTATTTGAGGAGATTTGCAGGTTGACGGTATATCCAATAAATCAGGAAATTGATGCTCAAAGAACTTTACCCAAGCTGGACAGCAGCTTGTTAGCATAGGAAGAGTACCTTTATGATTTATCCTGTGTATTAGCTCTGTTGCTTCTTCTATAATAGTTAAGTCTGCTCCGAAATTCGTATCAAAAACTCCATCGAAACCTAACTTTCTCAAAGCAGTAACAATTTTACCTGTAGTAACAGTTCCTGGTTCTAATCCAAACATTTCACCTATTGCAACTCTTACAGCAGGAGCTATCTGTACTACTACGTGTTTTTTAGAATTAACAAGTTCATTCCAAACTTGAGTTGTATTATCCATTTCAGTAAGGGCTGCAGTTGGACATACAGCTACACATTGACCGCAGAAAGTGCAGGCAGAATCAGCCATATCCATATTAAATGCAGGACCAACAAAAGATTCGAATCCTCTATTTACTGCAGATAAAATATTACATGTCTGGACTTCATTACACATTGTTTCACATCTTCTACACATTACACATTTATTAGGATCTTTTATTAAAGAAAAAGTTGAAGTGTCTTTTTTATATTTTAACCTTTCACCTTCCCAATATATATCTCTAATACCTAATTCTTGAGCAAGAGCTTGCAGTTCGCACTCTAAGTTTTTTGCACAGCTTAGACAATCTTTGGGATGATTAGACAAAAGTAATTCTACAGCCATTCTACGCCCGGACATAGCTTTTATTGTGTCCGAGTGAATTACCATGCCTTCGTATACTTTTTCTGCACATGAAGGTACCAAGGTTGGTCTACCTTCCACTTCTACTACACACACTCTACAGGATGCTACTTGATTTACTATGCCAAAGCCTTCTAGGTCTAAATGGCAGAGAGTTGGAATGTGGACTCCTATATTTTTAGCAGCTTCGAGAATTGTAGTTCCTTCATCAACTTCTAATTTCATATCGTTAAAAACTATATTTACTTTTTTCATTAAGAAACTCCTTTCTACGGTTTTATAACTGCATCAAATTTGCATGCATCAAAACAGGCACCACAGGAAATACATTTACTTTGATCAATTATATGTACTTTTTTTGGTTCGCCTTCAATACAATTTACGGGACAAACTCTAGCACATGCGGTACAACCTATACATTTTTCTGAATCAATTGAGTATTTAGCTAAAGATTTACACTCTCCAGCTCTGCAGTAGTGATTTTCTACGTGCTCTTTGTATTCGTCGTAAAAGTAATTTAATGTACTTAAAACTGGATTTGGAGCGGTTTGCCCTAATCCGCAGAGAGATGAAAGTTTAATCATGTTTGCTAGCTGTTCAAGCTTCTCTAAATCTTCCATGGTACCTTCTCCGTCAGTTATTCTTTCTAATATTTCATACATTCTTTTTACACCAACTCGACAAGGAGTACATTTACCGCAGGATTCATCTTGAGAAAAATCAAGATAAAATTTGGCGATGTTTACCATACAGGATGTTTCATCCATAATAATCATGCCTCCGGAGCCCATCATTGAACCTATGTTTTTTAAGCTTTCATAGTCTATTGGAGTATCTAAGTCATCGGTGGTTATAACACCTCCCGATGGTCCTCCTGTTTGAACTGCTTTGAAGGCTTTACCACCTACAATTCCACCGCCGATATCATAAATAATCTCTCTTAAGGTAGTGCCCATAGGAACCTCAACTAACCCAACGTTATTAACATTGCCTGCAAGGGCAAAGACTTTAGTACCCTTAGACGTTTCAGTACCAATTGATGAAAACCAATCTGAGCCTTTCAATATAATCGGACAAACATTAGCAAAGGTTTCAACGTTATTTACTGTAGTTGGTTTACCATGATATCCGCTTTCTGATGGGAAAGGAGGTTTCTTTGTTGGCTCTCCTCTTTTGCCTTCTACAGAATGAATAAGTGCTGTTTCTTCGCCGCATACAAAAGCTCCTGCACCTAGCTTAACACCTATATCAAAATTAAATCCTGATCCAAATATATCTTTGCCTAAAAATCCAAATTCTCTTGCCTGGTTAATAGCTATATTTAATCTCTTTATTGCTAGGGGATATTCAGCACGAATGTACACTATTCCTGTATTAGCTCCGGTTGCATAACCTCCTATTACCATAGCTTCGATTACAGAATGAGGATCCCCTTCTAAAACAGATCTATCCATGAAGGCGCCAGGATCACCTTCGTCGGCATTACAAATTATGTACTTTTCATCTCCAGGACTCTTCGAAGTATATTCCCATTTTAAACCTGTTGAAAAACCGCCGCCGCCTCTACCTCTAAGTCCTGCATCTTTCAAGGTGTTTGATACATCCTCCGGAGACATTTCTAAAAGAACCTTGCCTAAAGCCTCATAGCCATCAAATGCGATATATTCTTCGATTTCTTCCGGATTAATTACTCCACAGTTTCTTAATGCAATTCGATACTGCTTCTTGTAAAAGTCCATCTTACTAGTGCTATGGATTTTTCTTTTATAAAAAGGCTCTTCGTAGAGCAACCTATTTACAATCCGTCCTTTAATGATATGTTCCTCCACTATTTCATCTACATCATCTAATTTAACTTGAACGTAAAACACATTATCCGGATGTATTTTCACAATGGGACCCTGTCCACAAAAGCCAAAACATCCCGTCCTAATGACCTTCACTTCTTTATCGTAACCAGCACTGGATAATTTTTCTTTAAATAAAGTGATAATTTTATCGCTATCTGAAGATACACATCCGGTGCCACCGCAAACCATTATATGACTTCTTATATTATCCATAAAACCTCCCTTTCCTTTCATTAAGGTTTTTTATATGTTTCAATAATAACTGCATCATCGATTAATTCATGATTAATAATATGTTTGTTGATTATTTCTCTTGCTCTTTTTTCATCAACATTGCCGTAAATAATAGATTCTTTTCCCGGTTCATTAATTTGAACAGTAGGTTCTGAATGGCAGTATCCTAAACAACCAACTTGCACTACTTTAATATTTTCTATATTTTTGTTTTGTATTTCATCAAGCAAGACATTAAGGGTAGTTCTTGCCCCAGCGGCTATACCGCAGGTAGCCATACCTACCATTAGTTCAATATAGTCTCCTTCGCCATCCTTTCTCATGGATAGTTTTCCTTTAGCTTCTTCTCTTAATTTTCTTAGTTCTTCTAATGATTTTACGGACACTTTATTCACCACCTTTGTAACTTTTTACTATGCCTTCTACATCTTCTAATTTCACACGACCGTAAACCTTATCATCTACCATTATAATTGGTGCTAAGCCGCATGCACCAACACAACGCACATCCTTCAAAGTGAAAACTTTGTCTTTTGTTGTTTCCCCCGAGGATACGTCTAAAAGTTCCTTAAGTTTATCAAATATTTTGTTTGATCCTCTTACGAAACAAGCAGTTCCCATGCAGACACTGATGGTATGTTTGCCTACAGGATTACTAGTGAAGTACGAATAAAAGCTTGCAACTCCGAACACTTTAGAAGCAGGTATGTCTATTTTTCTAGCTATATGAAGTTGTACCTCCATAGGCAGAAAAGTAAATAGCTTTTGAGCTTTGTGAAGGATATGAATTAATGACCCTTCCTTGTCTAAAATACCATCTATGTATTCGTCCAGTAGGTCAAATTTTTCTTTTGGGAGATTATCAACACTGTATGTTTTCTTTTGAGATAATGGTTTTGGCATTATTAC
>JAWSUU010000103.1:0-8826 GCA_033549325.1 Bacillota bacterium
TAAGTAAAGCATTTAACCAAGAAATCATTAAAACCGGTTATTTTTTAAACTTCATTTTAAATACTGTTTTGTTTATGTTTGCTTTAAGTAATTCTAATTCCTTTGTAATTTTAACTTTAGTACTGTATATGATTGGTAATTTAATTTTCTATACTTTTTTAAATATAAAATTAGAAAATATTGTTATAAATTTATTAGGAGGTTTTTATATAAGTTTTTTCATGTACCACCTGTTTTTATTGAATGACACCCTATTTGTGTGGTATATATATATAATAGCCTTCGGGAATGATACTTTTGCTTATTTTACGGGAAAATTATTCGGTAAGCATAAATTATCTCCAGTTCTAAGTCCTAAAAAAACTGTTGAAGGAGCTGTAGGAGGTATAGTAGGAAGTATTATCATAGCAATTATATTTAATAACTTTATTGGTAATTATAATATGATTTGGATAATCCTTTTTACAGCAACTGCATCAATTTTTTCAATAAGTGGGGATTTAGTTGCATCAAAAATAAAAAGACAAAACAATAAAAAAGATTACAGTAATTTTTTGCCAGGACATGGCGGATTTTTGGATAGATTTGATAGTGTAATATTAGTTTCACCTATTATATACTATTTTTCTATTTTAATTAGTTAGGAGAGGATTAGATTGACAACATTAATATCATCAGTAATTATTTTTTCACTGGTTATAATCATTCATGAACTAGGACATTTTTGGGCTGCTAAAAGTGTAGGAATAACTGTTCATGAATTTTCTATTGGAATGGGACCAGAAATAAAAAGCATACAAAAAGGAGAAACCAAATATTCAATAAAGCTATTTCCTATTGGCGGATATGTTAAAATGGAAGGAGAAGATGACGATTCCTTCTCTAAAGATAGTTTCAACTCAAAATCTGTATTACAGAGGCTTAAAGTAATTATTATGGGACCTCTTATGAACTTTGTCTTGGCTTTAATAGTTTTTGTTTTTGTAATTGGTATATATGGAATATCCGGTAATACTTTGGAAGAAATAGATAATTCATTGAATGAATATGAAGCTGGATTAAGGCCTGGAGATAAGATTGTAAAAATCAACGACGAAAAAGTAAAGTATTGGGAAGAAATTCAAGATGAAATATCTTCCAGCAATGAAAGTTATGAAATAACAGTAGAAAGAAATGACGAGTTACATAAATACTCTGTAGATCATAATTATAGATACATGATAGGAATTTCTCCTGAAATAATTGATGATGAGTATACAAATACTATAGGGTTTATAGATGAAACTATGCCGGCTTATAAAGAAGGTCTAAGAAGCGGAGATAAAATAATATCAATAAATGGAAATGAAACGAATGAGTGGGCACTTACTAGAGAACTGATTAATGATTCTTCAGGAAATGAAATAAACATACAGGTGCTAAGAGATAATGAAAAGATAGGTGTAGAAGTACTACCTAAAAAACAAATTACCCTTGGATTTTATACATCAACACAAAAATCTTTGACAGATATATTAGGTGGTTCTTTATACAAGACAACCTACTACATAGGACTTATGTTTGATTTCATTGTTATGCTGGTAAGCGGTCAAGTAGGTTCAGAGGCTATTGCAGGACCAGTTGGTATAGTTAATATGATAGGTCAAGCAGCTAGCTTAGGATTATATCCGTTATTGAATCTAGCAGCATTTATCAGTATAAATTTAGGATTTGTAAACTTACTTCCAATACCCGCTTTAGATGGTAGTCGGATACTATTCTTAATAGTTGAAAAAATTAGAGGGAAAAGAATTCCTCCTGACAAAGAAGGATATATTCATTTTGTGGGATTCGTACTTTTAATGGCTTTGATGTTTTTTGTTCTTTATAATGATATATCAAAAATTTTAAGATAGGTGTTTAAAATGACGAAATTAATTAAATATGGTGAAGTAAGAGTTGGTGATGGTAATTTTATTACAGTACAATCAATGACAAACACCAAAACTTATGATGTAAAAGCTACTGTTAAACAAATCTTAAGATTAGAGGAAGCAGGCTGCGATATTATTAGAGTAGCTGTACCAGATATAAAAAGTGCTGAAGCAATTAGTGAAATAAAAAAAGAAATAAACATTCCACTAATTGGAGATATACATTTTGATTACAGATTAGCTCTTAGTGCCATAAAAAATGGAGCTGACGGAATTAGAATAAATCCTGGGAATATAGGTTCAGAAGATAGAGTTAAAAAAATTGTGGATGCTTGTAAAGATAAAGACATACCTATAAGAGTAGGTGTAAATTCTGGTTCTGTAAAAAAAGAATACATCGATAAATATAATGGAGTTAACGAAAACTCTTTGGTAGCAAGTGCAGTAGATCAGATTAAGGAAATAGAAAAATTTGAATACAAAAATATAGTAGTTTCCATCAAATCCAGTAATGTTGTTGAAAATTACATGAGCAATATAAAATTATCTAAAATAATTGATTATCCTATTCATTTAGGAGTAACTGAATCCGGAACATATGAAAATGGAGTAATTAAATCTTCCATGGGTATTGGAAGTTTAATTTTACAGGGAGTAGGAGATACTATTAGAGTTTCTTTAACTGCAGATCCTGTAGAAGAAGTAAGAGTTGGCAGAAAAATGCTTCAGTATCTTAATTTAAGACCTTACGGACCAAATATAATCTCCTGCCCAACCTGTGGTAGAACAGAAATAAACATTGAAAATTTATCAAAAGAGATTGAAAATAGAATTACAGAAGAAAAAATAAAAACAGATATTACAATAGCTGTGATGGGTTGTGTAGTAAACGGTCCAGGAGAAGCAAAAGAAGCAGATATAGGTATAGCAGGTGGACGAGGAGAAGCTGTTTTGTTTAAAAAAGGAAAATTAATTAAAAAGATAGATGAAAAAATTATAGTAGATGAAATTATTAATGAGATAAAGAAAAGCTGCAAATAACTGCAGCTTTTTAATAAGGTAGAGGTGAGTATCATAAATATATATTCTTATTTACAGGAAATAGGTATTGACGACAAACTAAATTTTAAATCAGTAAAAATATCAGAAAATAACAAAAAAATTATTTTAGATATAGGACTCAACGGCTATATTCCATTAGAAAAACTTGACAATATTGTGTCTTATATAAAAAACAAGTTTGAAAATTTTTATGTTTTAATAGATGATGTAAAGGCAAGAAATATTCAAATAAATAACAGTGAAACACTAAGGAATGTCGAATACTTAGTTAGCAGAAAATATAAAAATTATGTAAAAAATTTCGATATAAATAAAACTAAAATAAATGAATCTAATATAGAAATATTTATAACTTCTAATATTTTAAAAGAAAAAATAGAAAAAGAAGAATTCAGTTTTTATATTAAAAAAACTTTGAAGAAATTTTATAATTTAGAAAAAAATATTAGTTTTATATTGGTAAAAGATGAGCAAGAAGTTAGCGATAGTATAGAAAATTATATTGTTGCAACAAATTTAGCCAGTAAGACTATAAAATCAAAAACACCAAAAGGAATAGGAAGCAGCAGAATCATAAAAGGTAAGAACATTAAAAAACTTCCGGTAAAAATAAATGAAATAAGAGAAATAGAAGGAGAAACTTACTGTACAGAAGGAAAAATAATCAGCAGCAAAAGTAAAAAACTTAAAGAAAAATTGTTCCTTGTAACTTTAAAACTTACAGACTTTAAAAGTTCAATAAACATAAAAGTATTTATAAGGAAAGAAGAAGAATTAGAAAAATACAGAGAATTAGAAAATCTTTCTGTTAAAATTTCAGGAAAACTAAGTTTTGATAAATATTCTAAAGAATATATTTTAATGGCTGATAGTATTAATTTAATAGAACAGAAGGAAAGAGAAGATTTATATACAAGGAAAAGAATAGAATTACATGCACATACAAAGATGAGTTCTATGGATGGAATGAATAACTTTCATGAATTAGCAGAACAAGCTTTTAAATGGGGGCATAAAGCTATAGCGATTACTGATCATGGAGTTATTCAGGGATTTCCAGAAGCTATGGAAATAGCTTCTAAAATACCAATAAAGATTATTTACGGTCTTGAAGGTTATCTGGTTAATGATGAATTGGACCTAATAAAAAATCCAACAAACAATAAGTTAGATGATGAAATAATAGTTTTTGATTTTGAAACAACAGGACTGAATCCTAAAAGAGATAGAATTATAGAAATTGGTGCTGTTAAAATAAGAAATAATTCAATTATTGAAAAATTTAACCAACTAATAAATCCTGGAATAAATATCCCAGAAAAAATTCAAAGCTTAACTGGGATTACTAATGAAATGGTAAAAGATAAACCTGCGGTAAATGAAGGGATGAAAGAATTCTTTGGTTTTATTGGTGAATGCAATACTATATGCGCTCATAATGCTGATTTCGATTATGGGTTTTTAGAGAACAATTATAATATTGAAAAACAATTTACTATTATAGATACTTTAGAACTTTCCAGAAGAATACTAAAAAACAAAAGAAGACATAACTTAAAAGCTCTCACAAAACATTTTAAAATAGAATTAGAAAATCACCATAGAGCCGTTGATGATTCAGAAGCAACAGCGAAGGTTTTATTAGAATTTTTTGAAATATTGAAGAAAAAAAATATAAATAATCTAAATGAAATTAATAGTTTTTTTGCTGACAAGTCAAACATAAAAAATGCCAAAACACATCACGTTATAATACTAGTAAAAGACTATACAGGATTAAAAAATCTTTATAAATTAGTATCTCTGTCACATTTGAAATACTTTTATAAAAAACCGAGAATACCGAAATCTATTTTAAACAAGTACAGAGAAGGTTTAATAATAGGAACAGCTTGTGAAGCAGGAGAAATGTATCAAGCAGCATTAAAAGGGAAAAACATAAAAGAATTAAAAGAAATTGCAAAATTTTACGATTTTCTTGAAGTACAACCACTTTACAATAATGCTCATTTAATAGAGAATGGTGCAGTAGAAGATTTAAAAGATTTAGCAGAAATAAATAAAAAAATAATAAATCTTGGTGATGAATTAAATAAGATGGTGTGTGCCACAGGAGACGTTCACTTTCTAAATCCTTATGACGAGGTATATAGAAGAATACTTATGTACGGTCAAGGATTTAGAGATGCAGACCAACAAGCACCTTTATATTTAAAAACAACTGAAGAAATCATGAAGGATTTTGATTATTTAGACAAAGAAAAAGCAGAAGAAATAGTAATAGAAAACCCAAATAAAATAGCAGATATGATAGATATTATTCAACCTATACCGGATGGAACTTTTCCTCCTATTATAGAAGGTTCGGAAGAAACATTAAAAGAACTTACTTATGATAATGCAAAAAAAATATACGGTGATGAGCTTCCTGAAATAGTAGAAAATAGAATATCAAAAGAATTAAATTCTATCATCAGTAATGGTTATGCTGTTATGTATATAATAGCTCATAAACTTGTAAAAAAATCTTTAGAAGATGGCTATTTAGTTGGGTCAAGAGGCTCAGTTGGTTCCTCATTTGTAGCTACTTTATCCAATATTACTGATGTTAATCCACTACCGCCTCATTATATATGTCCAGAGTGCAGATACTTTGAGTTAAGAGATGGAGAAAATATCGGATCCGGGGTTGATTTAGCTGATAAAATATGTCCAAAATGCGGTTCAAGTTTAAATAAAGATGGGCATAATATTCCTTTTGAAGTTTTCTTAGGTTTTAAAGGCGATAAAGAACCTGATATCGATTTAAATTTTGCTGGTGAAGAACAAATGATAGCCATGAAATACGCAGAAACTTTATTTGGAGAAGGTTATGTATACAGAGCAGGTACAATAGGAACAATTGCGTCAAAAACAGCATATGGATTTGTTAAAAATTATTTCGATGAAAAAGAACAAAAAGTAAATAAAGCTGAAATAGATAGATTAGTTGATGGATGTACGGGTGTGAGAAGAACAACGGGACAACACCCTGGTGGAATAATGATAGTTCCGAAGAACAAAGAGATATATGATTTTACTCCAATTCAATATCCAGCTAACAATAGTAGCTCGGGAGTAATAACTACTCACTTTGATTATCATTCTATTTCAGGGAGAATCTTAAAGCTTGACATATTAGGCCACGATACACCTAGTGTAATTAGAATGTTGGAAGATTTAACTGGATACAGCAGCAGTAAAGTAAGATTAGATGATGCAGAAACTTTATCTCTTTTCAAATCAACGGAGGCTTTAGGAATAAATGAAGAAGATATAAATTGTGAAGTAGGAACACTGGGAATTCCTGAATTTGGAACTGATTTTGTAAGACAGATGCTTATGGATACAAAACCAAAAACATTTTCAGATTTAGTAAGGATTTCAGGACTATCCCATGGTACAGATGTTTGGCTGAATAATGCTCAAGAATTAATTAGACAAAATGTGACTACAATAGACAATGTTATTTCTACTAGAGATGATATAATGACCTACTTGATATACAAAGGTATGGATAAAAAATTATCTTTTGATATTATGGAAAAGGTAAGAAAAGGGAAGGGCCTTACAGAAGATGATATAAATAAAATGAAGGAAAAAAATATACCTAACTGGTATATTGAATCATGCAAAAAGATTAAATATATGTTTCCTAAAGCTCATGCAGTTGCTTATGTAACAATGTCTTTTAAAATAGCTTACTACAAAATTAATTTTCCTCAAGCTTTTTACTGTACTTATTTTACTACGAAAGCATCGGATTTTGATTCAAAGCTTGTACTAAAAGGAGAATCAACGATTCTGTCTAAAATGAAGGAAATTAAAGACAAGGGTAAGGGTAAAACACAAAAAGATAAGAATCTGTACACGGTACTAGAGGTTGCATTAGAAATGTATAAGAGAAATTTAAGATTTAAAAATGTAGATTTATATAAATCAGATGATAAAATTTTCAAAATTAGCGGAAACTATATTCTACCACCTTTAATTAGTATAGAAGGTATGGGAGAAAATGCAGCAAAAAGCATTATTAAAGAAAGAAAAAAAGGTAAATTTATTTCTATAGAAGATTTATCTAAAAGATGTAAAATAACTAAAACTTCAATAGAAGGACTTAAGGAACAGGGATGTTTAGCTCAAATGGATGAAACAAATCAAATTTCACTTTTTGGTTGAAAATAATACTGAAATATGCTATAATTGTTTGAACTTAAATAATGAAATCAAGAGTGGGATTGCCCCACTCTTTCTGATTGTATAGGAGGAATTTATGAGTAAAAGAGATATAATTAGTAAAACTGAAGAGATATTAAATGAAATATTAATAGATAAAGACATATATTTAGTAGAAGTTGATTATACAAAAGAAAACAGTATTTACTATCTTAAAGTGTTTATAGATACTGATGAAGGAATAACCATAGACGAATGCTCTGATGTAAGTAGAGCATTGAGTAATAAGTTAGATGAGTTTGATTACATTGAAGATAGTTATTTCCTAGAAGTATCATCACCAGGGATTGATAGACCTTTTAAATCTTTAGAAGATTACAAGAAAAACATAGATAAAAAGATAGAATTAAACTTATATGCAAAAAAAGATAATAAAAAAGTAATTGTTGGTAAACTAACTAATATTGATGATGGGAATATTACTATTTTATTGGATGATGAATCTGGTAAAGAAATGGTTTTTAAAATAAATGAAATTGCTAAAGCAAATAAATATATAGAATTTTAGGAGGTAGATATGAATAAAGATATGATAAGTGCATTAAATGAATTAGAAAAAGATAAAGGGATTTCCAAAGATATAGTAATAGCAGCTATGGAAACAGCTTTATTATCAGGATTCAAGAAAAACTACGGCAAAGCAGGTAAAATCAAAATAGATATAGACAGAGAAACAGGAGACTATAAAATCTTTACAGAAAAAACAGTAGTAGAAGAAGTAGAAGATCCTGTAACAGAAATATCTATAGAAGATGCAAAAGAGATAAATAAAAAACTTGAGGTTGGGGATTTATATAAAAAAGAGATTAAACCAAAAAAAGATTTTGGTAGAATTGCTGCACAAACTTCTAGACAGGTAATACTCCAAAAGATTAGAGAAGCTGAAAGAGATAATATATATAACGAATATCACGGTCGTGAAAGTGAAGTTATCACCGGTATAGTTCAAAGAATTAGTAAAAACAACATATTCATTAATCTTGGTAAAATCGAAGGTATTTTAACAGAAAATGAACAAATACCTAATGAAACTTTTAGCCAAGGTGATAGAATAAAAGCGGTTATTTTAGACGTTAAAAATACTACAAAAGGTGCTAATATAACTCTATCAAGGGTGCATCCGGATTTAATAAAAAGATTATTCGAACTGGAAGTACCGGAAATTTATGAAGGTATCATTGAAATCTTCAATATATCAAGAGAAGCAGGATCAAGAACCAAAATAGCTGTATTTTCAAATGATGAAAATGTAGATCCAGTAGGTTCTTGTGTAGGGAATAGAGGAAGCAGAGTTAAAGCCATAGTAGACGAAATAAACGGTGAAAAAATAGACATAGTAGTTTACGACAAAGATCCTGCTGTTTTTATTTCAAACAGTTTAAATCCTGCTAATACTGTGAAGGTAGATGTTAATGAAAAAGAAAAAAGTGCTGTTGTTGTTGTACCGGATTTTCAACTATCGTTAGCTATAGGAAAAGAAGGACAAAATGCTAGATTAGCAGCAAAATTAACTGGTTGGAAAATAGACATAAAAAGTGAATCTCAATATGAAGGAAATATAGATAAGGAGTAAATC
>JAWSUU010000104.1:0-8782 GCA_033549325.1 Bacillota bacterium
GGTAAGATGGAATTAGTCTTAGGAACAAAAAAAGAATGATTACATTTTTTATCACCACAGCGATAATTAGAATAATACTCATGGTCGTGGTGTAAAAAGCTAGCCTTATTACACATAGGGCAGCGAGGATATTTTGAAGCTCTTGAATTAGGGTTATCAGGAGCGAACTGATGATTACATTTACGGCAAAGGTATTTTTGATAACCAAATGTATCCTTACCGTAACGATAAAAAGAATGTTTATTGTTGCACTTTGGACACTTTATTGATACAATTTTTTGCATGAGGATCTCTTCCTTTCTGGGAGGTATTTGTTTTCTTGCAAAGACATTGTACCACAGAAGGTTTGGGGTCCTCAATTTTCATTTAAGTTTACAAAACGTATTTGATTATCTGGAGGTAAGATTATGAAAAAAATAAGTATAATATTATTGACTTTAATCTTGATGCTTACAATGTTCGGTTGTTCTAATAGCAACACAGTTAAAGAGGGTGAAATATATGTAATGAATGGTTCGGTAGCTTACGGAACTGCTGAAAATAGTGGTCTTGAAAAAACCAAAGTTACTTATACGATGAATATTACAGGATCTAAAAAACACATTAATAATATTGATGCACAACAGCCTCTAATAAATCCAGACTATGAGGAGTTGTTATTAGAAAACGGACCTCACATTCCTAAGATTGTAAATGAGGATGAGCCGTATCTTGAAATCACTGGAAGCTTTGTCTTTTCTACTGAGGGTAAAACAAAAGAAGAAATTGATGATATGGATTTATTTAAAGGAATAGAGATCATTAATAAAGATAAAAATAGTTATGTATTGATTATAAATGGTTATAATGGAAAATAAGTATAATTTCTCGATTTAAGGATTAAATAAGAAATGGACAACCACATCAGAATTTAAAAGTTCATTGAAATAATGCAGGGTTGTCCAAATTCAGTTTTTGAGATTATACATATTTTCAATATTTATTTAGTCACATTATAGTAATACAGCACACCATTTTGCTCTTCTACAGTTATTTCCTTTAAGGCTCGAAGGTGTTCTAAATGAGCATGAGCTTCACCAACTGCAAACTACTTTTGTGATCTGGGGAAATCATCCCAATTCTTACTCCTTATATCCCAATGCATATTTTTCGCAACTGTTCTTACGGTAGCTTTTCCTAGTTTTTTTAAAGTATTTCTGACTTCTTCTAATCTATCGTTATGATGTTTATAAAGTTCGTTTATTCTTTTTTTATGATCGTCAATTAAAAAGCGGTGTGATGAAAATAAATATTGAATATCCATATTATAAACAAGATTCAAACTTTCAAAATATTTCCCTAACATATCACCATGTTCTGATCCCCAATCTGTAATATTTGGAGTTATTTTTCTAAGAATATGATCCCCACAAAAAAGTATTTTGTGTTCGGCTTCGTAAAGACCAACCATACCTGGAGTATGTCCTTTTAAATCTACAATTTTAAAGTTATACTTATCAATTCCAATATACTCTCCTGGCACTGCAGGAATGTATTTTATTTTAGATTTAGTACGATATTTAAATCCCGGATGCTCCTTAATATCAAGATTATCTTCCTGTAATCCTTGTAAAATTTCGTTTTTAGCTAAATTTCTCCAGAAAGGGTCAGATATATCTTTACTAGTATTTAATATTTCTCCATCAACTTGACTAATATAAATAGACAGACCTAAATTTTCAAAAAATGCTGCTAACCCCGTGTGGTCTGCATGAAGATGAGTTAGGAAAAGTATAGTTTTATTTTAATCAATTATAGACATATAGATTAAGGAAGTTCTTAGGAAAATCAATTAAACAGTGTATTAATTAGCTTTATTGAGGGTAGTTATTATATATAAAGTAGTTATAAAAGTTTTATGGAGGGTTTTAAATGGAAAATAACAAAAGAAGCTTATCAACTAAACAACAAAAAGATATACTTAAAATATTGAAGGATCGTTTTAAAGAAAACATGAAGCGACATGAAGGACTCGTATGGGAAAAAGTAGAATCAAAGTTAGAAAACAATATAGAAAAACTATGGTCTCTTAATGAAATGGAAAAAACGGGTGGTGAACCTGATGTAGTTGAATATGATGAAAAGAAAAATGAATATATATTGTATGATTGTTCTGCGGAAAGTCCTACTGGACGAAGAAGTGTTTGTTATGATAGGGTAGCACTGGAGTCGAGAAAAAAGAATAAACCAGACAATAATGCCATGGATATGGCAGCTGATATGGGTATTGAAATTTTAACAGAAAAACAATACAAAGAATTGCAGCATCTTGGTGATTTTGACACTAAAACATCGAGTTGGATTAAGACGCCAGTTTCTATTAGGAAACTTGGAGGAGCCATTTTTTGTGATCGTAGATACAATACGGTATTTGTGTATCACAATGGAGCGGAATCCTACTATGCTGCACGTGGATTCAGAGGCTCAGTAAGAGTCTGACTAGAATCGACTAAATTGTGCACAGATTATAGGATGTGTAGGTTCATCTTTTGATAATATTGATAATGAAAGGAAATAGTCGTAGTTAAAGTGTACTTCTGTAAAGATTATAAGCGATAATTAACATCCCTAATGTGCAAAACATGAGGGATGTTTTCATTTTAAAGGCAAATTTTCGTTAATATAGAACTAAAAAATTAATAAATTTTCAAAAAAAGATTGACAAATAAAATAATACGTAATATATTACCTATGGAGGTATAATATGAATAAAGAAAGAATAGATTTAGAAAGAGAAGTACTAGTTAGAATTTTTCAATTATCAAACAAATTACAAGTATTTTTAGATAATCAATTAAAAAATGAACAATTGACAGCAAAACAATTGCTATTAATGGTTGCGATAGGCTCATTTGAAAACGACCCAGGTTTTTCTGAAATTAGTACAAGGTTTGGCTCCAGTAGACAAAACGTTAAACAACTTGCATTAAAACTTAAAAAGAATGGTTATGTTCAAATATATACAGATATACATGATGCTCGTTATAAGAGAGTTAAGTTAACTAATCAGGCTAAAGAATATTGGAGAAAAAGAGATGAATCAGATCTGATGTTTTTGAATGAAATGTTTAAAGTAGTCTCTGATGAGAACATGATAATATTACAAGAGTCCATGATGAAAATTGATAATACTATTGATTTATTAAATAAAAATGAGGAGAATGGTAATGAAAATGATAGTTAAAATTATTGGTCTTATATTATTAGTTGGTATAGTAGTAATCGGAATACTTGCATTACTAAATTTTACACAACGTAAATACTATCAATTAACAAAAGAAGCTTTAGCTAAAGAAGATATATCAAATGAAATTATTACTGAAGATGATTTATCCCATCTTCCTGAACTTGTTCAAAATTATTTGAATTATGTTGGGGTTGTAGGAACAGAAAAAGTTTCTAATTTTCAAGTTAACCTTGATGGAGAGTTTAAAATGAAGCGTAACTCTGAGTTTGCTCCCTGTTTAATTAAGCAAACTAGCTTTCAAAACCAAGGGATAAGACTATTTTATATGGACTTATATGTAAATAAAATTAAAATATCGGGATTACATCACTTTTATAGAGATGATTCTATAATGAAAATCAAAATTTTAGACGTCTTTACAGTCGTTAATGAAAATGGTGAAGAGATGAAAAAAGCTGAGACTGTAACCTTCTTTAATGATATGGTGTTATTAGCACCACAAACATTAATCAGTGATGAAATAAGCTGGAAGGAAAAAGATCATAGCTCAGTGCAGGCTACATTTACACATGATGGAATTACTATTAAAGCAATTTTATATTTCGATGACATGGGCAGAGTAACTAATTTTGTATCTAATGATAGATTAGTAGTAGAAAACGACGGGTCAAAGGATTCTGTGTCTTGGTCTACACCAATTTCTGAGTATCAAGAATTAAACGGCTTTAATTTACCTAAATATGGTGAAGCTGTTTGGCATTATGAAGAAGGCGATTTTACTTATAGTACTCTTCATATTGTTGATATAAAATATAACATAGAAAATTAATAAATAGGAGAAGAATGATGCTGGAAGTTGTATTTAATGATAGTGAAAAAGGTTCGATGAAAGCAGCAAAAAATTATGATATGAAAAATATGCTTTCAGGAACTGTTGGATATATAGGAGAAAAACCAAAGAAAGCTGAATTAAAGAAACTATTTGAAGGAAAGGCTATTGGAGGTAGTTCATCTGAGGTGGTAAATATAGGTTTCAATCTTGATATAGGTGATATATCCGGTGAAATTGATGGAAAAGAGCGAAAGAATGTTTTTAGAAAATTATGGAGCAGATATTCTTTTGATGATATTGAAATGGGAAAATTTTTCGAAAGACAGAGACAAGATCTTATAAAACTAAAAACTGCAGTAAATAATGGAAAAACTATAAGGATATGGAAAAGCAACGCACCTTATTCTACTTGTGGATTTTATTATGTATGTTACATACTAAAAGATATTGACTGTGATATAAGAGTTGTTGAATTGCCGGAACACAAAATTATATCTGAAAAAGAAATAGTATTTTACAGCAGTTGGGGAGAAGTTTCAGCAGGTAAATTTCATGAGTTTCTTCCTTTAGAAAGAAAGTTGTCCTTGTTAGATAAGAAGGTTATTAGTGACCTATGGAGAACTTTAATTCAAGAAAATTCACCTTTAAGAACAAATTTAAATGGACGATTAATTTCAGTACCGGAAAACTTTTATGATTCTATCATAATTAACAATATACCAGAGAATGAATTCATTATGGCGAGACTTATAGGTAAATTAATAGGAGAGCATAGAATAGGTGTTGGTGACAGCTGGTATGCTTTACGCATTGAGAAGATGATAAAAGATAATTTGATTATTGTTATTGAAAATAAAGATAAAAGTCATCCATATGCTAAAGAACTAAGAAGAAAAACACAGATAACTTAGATTTGAAATGGGTATATTTTTTGATAGATTAGGTAAAATTTAATATTAATTAAAAAAAGAAACCAAAATGAAATAAAGGATAACTAGATATGTGTTATCCTTTATTTATCATTGATAATTTTGATTCATACAGAATCAGTTGTATTTTAGATTAAGACAATATTTCTAGTACTACAGGAAGTTCATTAACTCGAGAACCGTCATCAGCACTTTCTTCAAACAAAATTAGCATCAGTGTTCCATATCTAGGCAAATCTTCTTCAGGTATATTTATATTGATATTGAATGTTCCCCAATCAAGAGCACCTTCGTTGGCATTTACAGAGCCTTCAAGAAAGATGTAATGTCCATCCTCCACTTCGTATTGAATAGTAGCTTCGTAAACTCGTGCTTCACCGGTTACAACATAATTCCCATTAGATCCACTTACTGTTATATTACGGAAGGCTTGATTTTCAACAGAATCATCATGTGAAATTTCGACCTGTCTTAGTGTTTCATTCCAGAAAATATTGACATCGAGAAGTTCACTCATAGTTCTTAAAGGAACATAGGTGGAACCTTCATAATTGGGTATAGGTAATTCACCTTCATATAGATTATCATCAACTATAATTGGATACTGAGCATTAACTAGGATAAACTCTGTAATTGAACTGGCAAAGGAAGAAACAGGAAACATTAAAGTTGCTCCAATTACAATACCCAAGATAAGGCCTTTTATTGTTTTATTCATGTTTGCATCTCCTTTCGTTTTTATTTAATTATACACTATTTTTTATTAGTAATATATCAAATTTTGTTTTATGGAGTTACTTAAAGTGTTAAAATTTAAAAGAAACTATTATAATTCTACGTAAAACACTGTAAAATAGGATTAATTAGTAATAGCTGGTTCAAAAGCAATTTTGAGTTGGCTTTTTTATTTAGGGTTGACAATATCGAACATCGATACTATAATATCATATATTGATATCGATATATGATATTAATGAAGGATATTAAATAGAGGTGAATAAATTGGCAAAAAAACCACTAGATGGTCTTACAGAAAGCATGTTTTATGTACTTATGGCATTTTTAAGAAAAGAAATGTGTGGTACAGATATAGTTGAGTTTGTTGATAATAAAACAGAAGAGAGAGTTAAGATAGGTCCTGGAACACTATACACTATACTTGCACGGTTTGAAGAAGAAGAAATAATTGAAGAAACCGCAGTTGAGGGTAGAAAGAGAATATATAAAATAACTGAAAAAGGAATTGATCTTTATAAAGCAGAGCTTTTAAGACTTAAAGCTTGTGTTAATGACGGCGAGAGTGAGGATATAAGATGAAATTAATTAGAGAAATGATACCAGTTAATATTTATGATATAGCTAAGACACAAAGTTATCTCAGTGATATGGCTTCAAAAGGATACTTTTTAAAGAAACTTTCAACATTTGCATATTTTGAGAAGGGAGAGCCGGAAGAAACTACTTATAGACTTGATCCTCTAATGAGGAATGAAAAAAAACCAAAATATGAACAATTAGCTCATTATGAAAGCTATGGATGGGAATATGTATGCACAATTACAAAAGGATTTCACGTTTATAAAACCAACAAAAAAGATTATACAGAAATCCACACAGATCCAATAACACAGAGTTATGCTTTTGATTATTTAAATAAAAACCTTAAGTTTTCATATATCATTTCAATAGTAATGCTGCCTTTGGCTGCTTTTATGATACTTTATTCAGTTTTTTTACATAATCATCCTGTTTTATATGCTGTAAAATATGGTAATGTAACAAATAAAATTATGGTATTGTTGTTAGCCTTCATTACTGTTAAACAAGTAATGAACAATAGAAAAAAAATCAATCTACTTTTGGATAGACTTAAGATTGGCTCGGAAATGCCACAAAAAAGCAGCTATAAACTTAACTATTCCACATATATTTTTAATGGGTTATTAACCTTTTTAGCTATATTATCGATAATAATTTCCATATATACAATTACTGCTGATTGGGAAATGAATTTATCAGAATTCAATAAAAGTACACCAACAATACAATTAAATGAAATAGAAACATCACAGAATTTTGAAATAAATAATGACGGTTATAAAAGCAATCATATATCTTATGATTGGGGAGAACTAGCACCTGATATATATGAAATAAATGAAAGAGGTTTCGTTAAGGGACAAATGTGGGAAGATCAGTCTGGTGAGTATTCTCCATCACTAAGTACTGAATTTTATAGATTAAGATTTGGATTTCTTGGTGAATCTATGTTAGAAGATCTTGTAGATAATGCACTTGAGTTTTTTAGATTTAGACCGATAGTTTATCAAGAACTTTTAAATACTGACTTTGATGAAGCTGTATTTATAAAAGTTGAAGAAACTCAAATGCTCTTTGCCCTATTAGATAAGAAGGTAATTTATGTAAGATACCATGGATATGAAGATTTATCAGAGCATTTCAATGAAATTTACAAGAATGCGAGAAATTTTTAGTAATTGGATTCATTATGTTAAAATATAAAAATAAGTAGAATAATTAATTATATGTTATGAAATAATAAAAAAAAGAGGTTATGAAATGAAGAAAATTGGTTTACTAGGAGGAATGAGTTGGGAATCTTCTCTTGAATATTATAAAATTTTGAATGAATTAGTAAAATCAAAATTAGGTGGATCCCATTCTGCAGATTGCTTATTGTATTCCTTTGACTTTCATGAGGTGGAAGTATTACAAAATAAAGGAAAGTGGAAATCTCTAACGAAATTAATGGTTGATGAATCAATTAATTTGAAAAATGCTGGTGCAGAATTTATAGTAATTTGTGCAAATACAATGCATTTAATGGCACCGGATATTGAAGAGAAGACAGGTCTTAAAGTAATTCATATTGCAGATGCTACAGGAGATGAAGTAGTTAAAAGAAATGTCAAAAAAGTATTATTATTAGGAACCAAATTTACTATGGAAGGTACCTTTTATAAAGATCGATTAAAAAACAAAGGAATTGAAGTATTAATACCTGATGTAACTGACAGACAAATCATACATGACATTATTTACAATGAATTAATCTTAGGTATATTGAATCCAGAAAGCAAGCAGATTTACATAAATATTATTGAAAAAATGACAGATAAAGATGTAGAAGGCGTTATTTTAGGATGCACCGAAATTCCACTTCTAATCAAAGATAAGGATGTATCTGTTGAAGTGTTTGATACTACTGAAATTCATGCAAAAGCAGCTATTGAATATGCTCTTAAAGAGTAATTAAAATTATAATTTCGAAAAAGTATTTAGTAAAGATAGATATAATATTAATGATAAAAAAAAAGATCCCTGTAACTATAATAAATAGGGATTAATATATTAAAATATGTCAACCGTATGAGAAAATGTCCTAAAAAAATGAAAACATAAGCACTGAAAAACAATGCCTTAAAATAAAGATATATTTATTCCACGACCTCTTGACGTTGAGCCTCTGATGATATGTAAAAAGCATCCGAAGCATCACAAGAAAAAGTGATGCTTTAAAAAAGTATGACATATCATCTACTCAACATAAAGAGGCTTTCGCGGCATAAACTAGGTGTTAAAAATAGCAGCTTGAGAATTAGCAACAGTATCAAAAGAATAATCGAAATGTTTTTGACTCTCAACAAATTTACAGAAAGAGTCTCTTTTCCAGGGATGACTCATAGGAGGAACATAAGGTTTTTTAATAGGTTTATCAGTCTTATCCAAGGAGAAATACCTTGATTTGTGTTCATGAGACTGAACTTCTACTAG
>JAWSUU010000105.1:0-8762 GCA_033549325.1 Bacillota bacterium
ATCATAATGATTAAAACCTCTGAGCATGGGTATAATATTAAAAAGCGAGGAGGTTTTTTTAATGGAAATATATACTAAAAAAGGCGATAAAGGATTTACCTCTACAGTAGAAGGAGAAAAAGTATCAAAGACGGACATTCTTTTAGAAGTTCAGGGAAAAGTAGATGAAGTTAATGCTAGCATAGGTCATTTGAGAAGCATTATAAAAGAAGATTTAAATGTAGAAGAAAAAAAAGAAATAGATGAAGATTTAAAAAAAATTCAATATAAGTTGTATAAAATAGGAACGGATATATCTTCTAGATTTAAACACAAAAACATAACGGAAGAAGATGTGAAATTTCTTGAAGACAAAATAGATTTTTTTCAAAATAAAAGCGGAAAGCTGGAGAATTTCATATATTACAGTGGTAGCAAATCGGTTACGTACACCCATGTAGTAAGATCATTAACCAGGACAGCAGAAAGAATTTTTGCAAAATTAATAGAGGACATAGATACTCCACAGGACTATAAATTTGTAAATAGACTTTCGGATTTTATGTATGCATTAGCTAGATATATAAAAGCTTTAAACGGAGAGAAAGACGAGATCGTTAAATAAATTTAATCATATTTTAGAACACTTTGGAACAAGTGTTCTTTTTGTGCTTGTTTTTATTAACTATAACTGATATTTTATTAAGTGAGGTGATTTTATGTATCTAAAATCTAAAGATGCAAAAAATATAGAACTATCTGATGATAGAAAGAAACGAATTATAGAAGATATAAAAGAATATTTTTACAAGGAAAGAGGAGAAGAAATCGGGATACTAGCAGCGGAATTGTTCTATAATTTTATAATAGAAAGAATAGGTGCTGAAATATATAATCAAGGATTAATTGATGCTAAAAAGTTTTTAGAAGAAAAGGCCGATGATATATATGGAATGATGAAATAAATTACAGTGAGGAGTTAAAAATGGGGATTGAAGATATTTTATTATACGGGTTAGTATTATTAGTAATAATAAATATAATATTACTGATTAAGGTATTTAATCTAAGTAAAAAAGATAATACAGATAAAATTGTGAAAGAGATAAGATATTTGATAAGTGAAAACAATAGAGCTATGATGGAGGATGTTTTAGTAAAAATATCTCAATCGGAAAGAAATCAGATTAAAGAGCTTTTAGATATGAAAAATGACATTAGCATATCTTTTTCGAAATTTCAGGATAAATTATCAAAAGAAGTAAATTCCAGCAATAACTACCTAACAGAAAAATTAGGCAGTAATTTTGAAGATTTGAATAAAAAAATTGAAGAGAGATTGGAAAAAATCAACAATAAGGTTGAGGAAAGATTAAAAGAAGGATTCGAAAAAACAAATGAAACCTTTTCAAATGTTTTAGAAAGACTTTCAAAAATTGATGAAGCTCAAAAGAAAATAGACAGTTTATCAACAAATATTGTATCTTTACAAGATGTTTTGACAGATAAAAAAAGCCGAGGGACCTTTGGAGAAGTGCAGCTAAACCAGATACTTATTTCTATATTCGGAGAGAAAAACGATAAAATCTATGAATTGCAGAAGAAGCTATCCAACGGCACCTTAGCAGATGCAGTCCTTAAACTTCCTGAACCTGTTGGATTTATTTCCATCGACTCGAAATTTCCTTTAGAAAACTATCAGAAAATGACGGATAAAAATTACTCGGAATTTGAAAGAAAAAATTTTGAAAAAGAATTTAAAAGAAATGTACGAAAACATATAAATGATATATCACAAAAATACATTATAGAAGATGAAACTGCAAAGCAGGCAATAATGTTTGTACCGGCGGAAGCAATTTTTGCTGAATTAAATGCTTATCATGGAGACTTAATTGAATATTCCAGGAAAAAGAAGGTCTGGATAGCATCACCTACTACTATAATGTCTATATTATCCACTGTACAAATAGTACTTAAAAATATCGAAAGAGAAGAATACACAGGGATAATTCACAGGGAACTTAAAAAACTCAGTGTTGAATTTAGACGTTATAAAGAAAGATGGGATTCTTTATCAAATGATATTAAAAGAGTAAGTGATGATGTAGATAAAATACATATTACTTCAAGTAAAATTGAAAAGAAATTTGATGATATTAACAAAGTTAATTTCGAAGAAACTGAAGATTTAAAAAAGTTAGAAGAATTAGATAAATAAGGAAAAAAATAAGTGAAAACCTTTTCTTAAAATCCTTGCAGTATTTAGGGTTTTAATATAAAATATAAAAATAGCACGAGAAGAATTCTAATATAAAGAGGAGGAACGTTGATGAAAAAATACAGCAAAGATAAGATCAGAAACTTAGTATTATTAGGCCATGGTGGAAGTGGAAAGACTACATTAACTGAAGCTATCCTTTATAATAAAGAAGTAATAAAGCGTATGGGTAAAGTAGAAGATGGCAATACAGTATCTGACTTTGAAAAAGAAGAAAAAGAGAGACAATTCTCTATAGGTTCATCAGTTATACCCGTTGAATTTGAAGGAACAAAATTCAACTTTATAGACACTCCTGGATATTTCGATTTTGTTGGAGAAGTATTTGCTTCTATGACAGTTTCAAGTGGAGCCGTTATAGTTGTTGATGCAAGTTCTGGAGTTGAAGTAGGAACTGAAAAAGCATGGAGATTTGCTGAAAAAAGAAATGTACCTAGAATTATATTTCTTAACAAAATGGACAAAGAAAACGTTAAATTTGAACAGGTTCTTGAAGAGCTAAGAGAAAAATTAGGTAAAAAAATTGTACCTTTTGCTGTACCTATAGGAGAAGAGAAGGATTTTAAAGGATTTGTAGATATAGTTTCTAATCAGGCTTATGTATTTGACGGTAAAAAATGTGTTGAAGGAGAAGCGGATCAGGAAGCTTTAGATAAAGCTGAAGAACTTAGAGAAACACTAATGGAAGCTGTTGCAGAAACAAACGAAGAAATGCTTGAAAAGTATTTTGCAGGAGAAAGTTTCACAAATGAAGAAATAAGAGAAGGATTAAAAATAGCTGTAAATGCTGGAGAACTTGTACCGGTAATTGTTGGTTCAGCTGTTAAAACTATTGGTGTTAGAGAATTACTTCATGTAGCGGAAGAATGCCTGCCTACTGCCTTAGATAAAGGTGCTGTAGAAGGAGAAAAAGACGGTGAAGCTTCAGAAATAGCTATAGATGAGAATGGACCTTTGGCAGCATTTGTATTTAAAACAGTTATCGACCCTTATGTAGGCAAGATATCTATATTTAAAGTTGTTTCAGGATGTATTAAGAAAGATATGAATATTTATATACCGAATAGAGATGAAAAAGAAAGAGTTGGTTCGGTATTTAATATAAGAGGTAAAGAACAAATAGAAACTGATGAAATTTGTGCGGGAGATATTGGAGCTACAGCTAAATTGGAACATGCCAAAACAGGAGATACAATATGTACTGAAGATGTAGTAATAAAACTTCCAGAGATAGAATATCCAAAGCCATGTTTATTTAGATCGGTAGTGCCAAAATCAAAAGAAGATGAAGAAAAGATTGGAACAGCCCTTCATAGATTAACAGATGAAGATCCAACCTTCATATATAAAAGAAATAAAGAAACTAAAGAACTCCTCATCGGAGGACAGGGAACAATGCAGCTTACTGTTGTAACAAATAAAATGCAGAGAGGGTTTAATGTAGAAGTTGATTTATATGATCCGAAGGTTGCTTTTAGAGAAACAATTAAAGGTGAGTCAGATGTGCAGGGTAAGCATAAAAAACAATCCGGTGGAGCTGGACAATACGGTGACGTATATATAAAATTTGAACCATGCGATGAAGACTTTATTTTCGAAGAGAAAATATTTGGAGGTTCAGTACCTAAACAGTATATACCAGCTGTAGAGAAAGGTTTAAGAGAAAGTTTAAACAAAGGACCATTAGCAGGATATCCTGTAGTTAATGTTAAAGCTACTCTACACGATGGTTCATATCACTCAGTTGATTCAAGTGAGATGGCTTTTAAGGTAGCAGCATCATTAGCTTTTAGAAAAGGTATAAAGGAAGCAAAACCTATATTACTAGAACCTATAAACAGTGTTACAATAGTAGTACCTGAGGAAAACTTAGGAGATATTATGGGAGACATGAATAAGAGAAGAGGAAGAATCTTAGGAATGGAACCTAGACCAGATGGAACTCAAAAAATAAAAGCAGAAGCTCCGGAAGTAGAAATGTTTAACTATGCTATAGATTTAAAATCTATGACTCAGGCAAGAGGATATTTCGAAATGGAATTTATAAGATATGATCAAGTACCATCAGAATTACAGGATAAAATAATTAAAGAAGCTTCATCAGAAGAAGAAAACTAAAAATAACTTCAAAAAAAGCCCAAATTAATGGGCTTTTTTAATTTGTAATTTTACATAATCGTTTTTTGATATATAATAGAAGTATATTTAATTTAGGAGGACATCAAAATGAACTATACTGAAGGTTTAAATGAAATGCAAAAAAAAGCAGTATTACATGACAATGGACCTGCACTTGTTATAGCTGGAGCAGGCTCAGGTAAAACTCGTGTGCTGACAAGACGTATTGCATATTTAATAGAAGAAAGAAATATAGACCCAAATAGGATTTTAGCAATAACTTTTACAAATAAAGCAGCTAAAGAAATGAAAGAAAGAATAGCAGACCTTGTAGACTTTGACATTAAGTACATGTGGGTAGGTACATTTCATTCTATTTGTGTGCGAATATTAAGAAGATTTATAGAAAAACTTGGATATAATAGAAATTTCCTGATATTTGATACAGATGATCAAAAAATTGTTGTGAAGGAATGCATTCTAGAGTTAGGATTAAATAAAACTAATTACAATCCCAATGCTATAAGAAGTCATATTAGTAATCTAAAAAACAGTAGAATAACCCCAGAAGAATACATTAAAGACAATCACAGTTTATACAGAGAAAGAATGATTGGAGAAATCTACAAACTCTACGATGAAAAACTTAAAAAAAGTAATAGTTTAGATTTTGATGATTTGCTTCTGAAAGCTTTAGAATTAATTGAAAATCATAAAGATGTTGCAGATTATTACAAAAATAAATTTGAGCATATTCTAGTAGATGAGTATCAAGACACAAATAGAGTACAGTATCTCTTAGTTAAAAACCTAGGATCAAAAAAAGAAGGAACAAGTAATGTTTTTGTTGTTGGTGATGAAGATCAATCTATTTACGGGTGGAGAGGTGCTGACATTAAAAATATTTTAGATTTTGAAAAGGATTTTCCAAATGCAAAGGTAATAAAGCTAGAAAGAAACTACAGATCTACAAAAAATATTCTAGATGCAGCAAATTATGTAATAGAAAACAATGAGAATAGAATTGGCAAGAACCTTTGGACTGAAGATGATAAAGGAAGCCTTATACAGCTATATGAAGGAATGGATGAAACCCAAGAAGCCGATTATATAGTTGAGAGAATTTACAATGAAAGAACTGTAAGAGACACACCTTATAATGATATTGCTATTTTAGTAAGAACTAGAGCACAAACAAGAGCTATAGAGGACAAATTAAAACTTAAAGGAATGCCTTACAAAATTGTAGGGGGACAGGAGTTTTACAGTAGAAAAGAAATAAAAGACATTTTAGGATATATAAAGTTAATACAAAATCCTCATGAAAATTACAGTTTTAAAAGAGTGATAAATTTACCTAGAAGAGGTATTGGAAAGAAAACTCTCGAAACTTTAGAAAAAAAATCTAATGAAGCAGGGATATCATTATTCCAGCAGGCAGAAATACCTGATAATTTAAGCATATCTCAGAAAGCTAAAGATTCATTTAAAGAATTTACTGATTTTATCAGAAAATATCAGAAGATTTCTGAAAATGAGGAAATATCATTAGAAGAATTAGTTCTGAAAGTATACGAAGAATCAGGCTATAAAGAACACCTAGATAAAGATAAAGATACCATAGAAGGTAAGGGAAGAATTGAAAATATAGAAGAATTTGTTTCTGCAGTAGCGGATTTTGAAGAAAATAATGAAGAAAGCAATTTAGAAGAGTTTTTAGCATACATATCACTACTTACAGATATTGATAAAACCTCTGATAAAGATGATGCTATAACCATCATGACTGCTCATGCAGCTAAAGGGTTAGAATTTGAACTAGTATTTATTGCAGGAATGGAAGAAAATTTATTCCCTATCTTAAGAGACGATGAAGAAGAACTGGAAGAAGAGAGAAGATTATTTTATGTTGCTTTAACTAGAGCAAAAAAGAGAATATATCTATCCTATGCTACTTCTAGAAGAGTTTTCGGAAAAACTATGGACAGATCTGTTTCCAGGTTTATAGATGAAATACCGGAGAATTTATTTGATCAAAGGGAAATAAAGAAAAATATTAAGCAAAATAAATTAACAGAAAAAACAGCCAGCAGAGGATTTTATAAAGAAAAAGAATTCTTTAAAGGATACACTGGTATAAACAAAAAAGACAACAAGGATTTTAAAAATACTGAGAGTAAAGAAAATTTTAAACCTGGTGATAAAATAGTTCACAAACAGTGGGGCAAAGGTACTGTGGTTCAGGTGAAAGGTTCTGAAATAACAGTTGCTTTCAACGACATAGGTACTAAAGTTATGATCATGCCTTATGCACCGATTAAGAAAATATAACAGGAGTTTTAAATTGGATAAGAAAAAAAGAATTGAAGAACTTGTTGAAAAATTAAATGACTATGCATATCACTACTATACCCTGGATCAACCTCAGGTATCAGATAAGGAATATGATGAATTATATGATGAATTAAAAGAATTAGAAGTAGAAACCGAATATATTTTAGAAGAATCTCCTACTCAAAGAGTAGGAGATAAACCTTTAGACAGTTTTGAAAAACACCAACATAAGGCTCAACTCTGGTCATTAGATAAGGCTCAAAGCTATCAGGAATTAAAAACCTGGGATGAGAGAATTCATAAATTAATTAATGAATACAACAGCAGTAATGAGGATAGTTTACCTGATGCAAAGTATACTTTAGAGTATAAATTCGACGGATTAACCATTAACCTAACATATCAAGATGGATATTTAGTACAGGGAGCAACAAGAGGAAATGGTGAGACCGGTGAGGCTATATTACCTCAGATAAAAACTATTAAAAGCATCCCTTTAAAAATAGACTATAAAGGGTTAATGGAGATACAGGGAGAAGGACTGATGCCTATATCAGCTTTAGAAAATTACAATAAGCAGGCGAAGGAACCTTTAAAAAATGCCCGAAATGCAGCAGCAGGAGCTTTAAGAAATCTTGATCCTAAAATAACAGAAAAAAGGAATTTAACAGCGTATTTTTACAACGTGGGATATATAGAAGGAAAAAGTTTCGAAACTCACAAAGAAATGATAGGATTTATTAAAAATAATAGAATTCCAGTATTTGATTATCTTGAAGAATTTGAAAATATAGATGACTTAATATCAGAAATAGAAAAAGTAGAGGAATCAAGAAATAAACTTGATATACTCACCGATGGAATGGTAGTAAAAATAAACGATATAAAAACCAGGGAAGTATTAGGAAGCACTCAAAAATTTCCAAGGTGGTCAATAGCATTTAAGTTTGAAGCTGAAGAAGTTACAACAATATTAATAGAGGTAAAATGGAACGTAGGAAGAACTGGTAAAGTTACTCCTAGCGCTATACTAGAACCGGTAGAGATAGCTGGAGCAACCATACAAAGAGCTACTCTCAATAATATAGAAGATATAAAAAGAAAAAAGATAGAGATAAATAGCAGAGTTTGGCTGAGAAGATCAAACGATGTAATACCGGAAATTCTAGGAGTAGTAGAAGAAGAAAGAGATACTAAAGAAATTAATATGCCAAAGAATTGTCCCGCATGTGGAACTGAACTTATAAAAGAAGGAGTCCATTATTTCTGTCCTAATAAATTATCCTGCAAACCCCAGTTGGTTTCTTCAATAGTTCATTTTGCTAGTAGAGATGCTATGAATATTGAAGGCTTCAGTGAAAAAACCGCATATCAACTTTACGAAGAATTAGACATAAAAGATATTTCTCAGCTTTATGATATAAATAAAGAAGAACTTTTGAAACTTGAAGGATTTAAAGAAAAGAAATCACAAAATCTAATGGATTCTTTGGAAAAAAGTAAGGATTGTAAGTTAGAGTCTTTCATATATGCCTTAGGAATTCCAAATGTAGGTATAAAAACGGCAAAGGATTTAGTTAAAAAATATAAATCCTTGGAAAATATTAAAAATGCAAAAAAAGAAGAACTGGTAGAAATCCGGGATATTGGTGAAGTAGTAGCTGAAGAAATATGCAAATTTTTTCATGACGATAATATCACTGACAGTATTAATAAATTACTAGAAAAAGGAATCAAACCTTACTTTGAAGGGAAAGATGAAACCAAGGAAAATATATTTACAGATAAAAAGATAGTAATAACAGGGAGTTTTAATCTAACTAGAAAAGAGATTAAAAACTTTATAGAAAAGTCAGGTGGACAGGTTACAGGTTCTGTGAGTAGTAATACAGATTTATTGCTTTTAGGAGAAAATCCAGGCTCTAAATATGATAAAGCTAAGGAATTAGGAATCAAAATAATAGATGAAGAAGGACTAAATAAATATTTAAATGTTAAATCAAATGAATGAATATTACATTTCATTAATAATTGTTAAGACTTTCTTAAT
>JAWSUU010000106.1:0-8614 GCA_033549325.1 Bacillota bacterium
TGTGTAAGTTCTTTTTTATTCAGTCTTTCAATAATTTTTTCAATTTTTAAAGATAGTACTATTCTTTTATCATAATAATTTAATCCTAAAAATTTTGCATCTTCTTTTAAGTGCATTTTAATATTAAAATATTTATTATTCAATAATTTTATGAAAAATTCTTCAATTGATTTAGTATATTCTAGTTTATTTTTGCTATAACTTAAAATATGTATTATTATATGTGTATATATTTCTTTCAATATTAACACTTCTAATCTAGAATTCTCTTCATTGAATTTTTTAGAAATAATACCAAAGTAACCGTATGTTATTCCATGATGAAAAATTTTATATATTCTTATTACATTTTCATCATTTGAAATTTTAATCTTTTTTTTATTAATTAAGTATGAATTTGATTGAATTATATTTTTAATTTTATTATAGTCTTTATCCGAAGAAAAACTTGCCAGTAAACTTAAATTTTCTTTTTCTAATATATAAACATCACTATCTAAATAATAATTTAACATTAATATTAAATTATTAAGATAGTATTTTTCACTAGTAGTTTTATTTAATTCTCTTTTAAAGTTTGATAAGAGGTATTCTTCATACCTTGTTTCTCCTAATATATAACTGATAACAGGCCAAATTAAATCTCCATATCCCATATCAACTGGAATGCTTATTAACGGAAATTTACACTCATTAGCTTTTTGAATTACTTCATCTGGGAGTTCATCTATAAACCGCCCTAGCTTAATTCCCATTCCAGCAGCATTGTTTTTATTCTGTATTTCAATTAATTTAACTAAATCTACTGGTGAGTTTCTAAAAAAGTAACCTGTTGTAATGTTAAACTCATTTTCCCTTGTCCAGTAAACTCCGTCAGGTATTTCTAAAACATCTATATCATATACTTCTCTATCCAATCCTTCTTTTCCAGCTAGTACTTTTAATCGCCTGAACTCTTTATTAATAGCTAGCAATTCTTTAACTTTCATACCTAACTCCTTTATGTCATTATATCATAATATGAATTTTAAAAAAGCCTCCCTATTAATTTAAAGGAGGCTTGTTTGAATTGATTTATTTCTTGCCTAACTGTAAAGTTGAAGTAAAGAAACTATAAACTGCTGCACCAGCAATAAATCCTGCTCCTAACACATATAGTGCACTTTGTCCTTCTTCTTTGTATTTTTTCAAAACAGCAAATCTTATTGCTAGACCTACCAATACAGTTACTCCAGCTATTGGATAGTTAATTAGTAATCCTGTTGCAAACAATACTCCTAGCTGCTTGTTTGGACCTCCCGCAAATTGAATAATAGCTCCTGGTATTGCCCATATCAATAAATTTCTAGCTACTTCAAAGCTTGCTCCAGCATCAATTGTTGCTACATAAACTCTATTCACAGGTGCGAACAAGTCCTGTTCAAAGTAAAACTCGTGTGCAAAGAAAACAACCCCTATTGCAACCATGAAACTTATAAGTTCAGCTATATACTGTTCTTTTCTACCTTTCTTTTCAAATTCCGGGTCTTCACCTTCACCTCTTAATAACCATCCTGCTTTTAAATCATATGCCATATCTGCAAATGCAGGACCGGTAGATGCTGTAAAGCCTACTAGCATAGCTAATGCTATTGGAGGGAAGCCAAAGAGCATTCCTAAAACTAAAAATATTAATGCAGTTGCAAAAGCTGGAAACCACCCAGAGTGCATAGCAGAGATACCAACTATTAGTTCTGATGCTATTGCTGCAAAAGCTGCAAAAATACACCAGAATATCAACATAGGAACAGACATATCTGTAATTATTCCGCTTACTATAGCGATGAAAATAGCTATTGCTAAATAAACTAAATATCCTCTTCCCATTCCTCTTCTCATTTGAGAAATCGATCTAGTAAATCCTTTTATAGGTTTATTATCATCAAGAGCTTCACTCTCATCTTGATCTTTTTGAATTAGTATTCTTATAATCTGAATTAGAGCTACTAAGCCAGCTCCTATCATGACTCCATGAGGAAGGTACATGGCATTCAAATCAATTCCAAACCATCCAGGAAAATATCCTCTTACTACTAAACCTACTCCAAAAGCAAGTAAAGCGAAAAAATTACCTATCCATGTTACACCAAAAACATCAGTAGGAATACCAAATATCTTACCTGCTACTCCTCCAATTATTCCATAAATAAGCAACATTGCTTTTTTACCTTTTTCAGCCGCTGCCAATATTGTTTCTGCTGCTGCAATTCCTGGAGGCCATGCTCCTTCTGCTGGAAAAGCTGCAGTATCAAAACTAAAATACAAAATTGTTGCATCTGTTACAAGTGCTGCACTAACTCCTATTAACAATGGAATAACAAGATCAGTTCTTCCCATCAAATAAGGAATACCTATAGGTAGTATCAGTGCATTAGCTGCAGAAAATGTTGCACCTGAAATTGCTGTCTGAATTAAGTTTTGACTGTTGATATCTTTAAATTGAGAAAATATTTTTAAAGGTATCCTAGCAATAATTATCGCTAATAATGCTCCAACAATTGATGTATTTGTACTTATACCAAGTCTTGTTATCAACTCAAGTCCGATTATTGCTCCTAACACCGCTACAATAATATTTAGTATTAGTATAGGTGGGCTCAAAGCCGATGGATGTTTTCTTACTTCTTTTTTTTCTTCCATGATTTCCTCCTTAAATTATATCATTTATAATTCTCGCTACTAATGTACGTGGTAGAATAACTTTTTTATCTGTAATTTTTTCAACAATACTTTTCATTTCTTGAGTATAACCCATACAATCCATAAATATCGCATCTATCTTTTCTTCTTTTAATTTTTTTGATGCAGTCTCTATAATATCTATATCTTTGTATGGAGATGCTGCTTCTATACTAGTGTTTATATTATAATTATCCCACCATTTTTCCATTTGAACTTTTTGGCTTTCATCAGGTACCATTACTCCTAAATTCTTTAAAGATAAATTCTTTACTATATCATGCAGTATTTCATGAGGTTTAATTAAAATAGAGTTGCTGTTAAGTTTCCCAAATTTACCTGTGCAGTATAAGGCTATTACTTTACAACCTTTTTTCTCTAAATCGTATATACATTCTTGTATCAAATCTTCTATATATTTTTCATCAATCTCAACCTGTGTTCCATCTCTTAATTTTGTTACTAGAGTATCTTTATCCGGAGAAAACTTACTCTCAATTTCTTCTCTTGTATAGTTATCAAGGGCACCCTTTTGATAAAGATATATATTGTCATTTAAAATCTTGTTAATATCTTTAGTTATGTCATCTCTTGGAGATTGACCTATTGTTATTAATCCAAGCTTTTTTAAAGGTTTTTCTTGAATTTGATTTGATTTATAAGAACATCCAACATGAACACCGCATCTTTCGTTTGGAAATCTACAATCTTGTCTTGAATCATTTGTCCCAGAAAAAATTAAATCATCTTTCTTTATATCTTGTATGATTTCTATTGTCTTTTTAATTTGATTTTCATCTCCATGTATCTCTAATGTAACACTTCCTTGAGCTTTCCCCAATCCACCAGAACCTATTGGAAAAGATTTTACGCCGGTTAAAATTTCTAAAGCTTCAATTTCTGTAATAATCTTTCCTATAAGAGGGAATAGTCCAACAGCCATACCATAAGAAAACATTTTGTTTTTTCTACTAGTATTTTTTATTATTTCAATTAAATTTCCTGGAACTAATTTTTCTATACCTATGGGTATAATAATTTTTGCACCTTCTGTATACCAAGCACCTAAAGACAGTCCTACACTTCCACCTCCTTCACTTCCTGCCATAATAGCTGCATTGCCAAATGAATCCATTACATTAGCAGAAGAAATGATTACATCATCACTTCCTAAGCTTTTTATTGTTTCTGAAAAACATGAATCTATATTAGTGTAATTATTGCCATCAATCAATATAGAATGTGGCTCTTCCTTATCTACAAAGGAAGCAACAGCACCACGTTCTGTTATTCTACCTGAAATTCTTAAAGGTTTTTTTATTAGTTTTTCAGAAATTCTTGAAACCGTTGTACCTCCTTTTAATAATACTTTATTTTGTTTTAATGCTTTTTTTACTAAATAATGTTCTATAGTTCCTCTCGCGATTAATTCTTTTGATTCTTCAACAAGTAAGGTAATTTGTATTTTTTTCAATTTATTCACCAACTACTATTTTTTTTGAAATTTATTCATTTCACCATAAAGATTAATTATTTTTTGGAATTCTTCCTTATCGTAAAAATCACAAATTTTATTTGTAAAATCTTTCGCTACTTCTACTGAAAATCTTGAAGCTAATTCTATATCTACTAAATGTGTAGCACCTGTTGCACAGCCAGCAACAGCCACTTCTGTTGCTAAAGCTAACCCTACTACAGGAGATTTCGTTGCAACAGCAGGTTGTAATATGCTATTTAAATGATAAAGATCATTTCCATAAGGTGTTATGTCTTGTTGAGCTAATGCAAAAACATTTGGAATTTTTCCAGTTACTCTCATCATAATATTTAAAAGATCTTCACTAACTCTTAATATATATCCTTCTTTTACTGTAGGAGACATTGAAATCCCTCTATTTGTAATAATATTGTTTCCTTTAGTAGTGTCTATAGCTACTATTGCATCCATTTCTTCATCTACTTCTAAATCGTTCATAACGGCTATACCTACAGGAGAATCCATAAATGGAACTGGCTTATGTTCTCTAGTTGGAGCATCTGGGCAAATATGAGTAGATATTATTACGTCACCTTTCAACACATCTCCTAAAGAATTCATCTTAGCTAATTTTAAACCAGCTGATAAAGCTGCTAGGGCTCCATCTCCATCAGATACAAATCCCATCATTTCAGGTCTTGCTCCGAGACCCCCCAATCGTCCAATTATTCCAAGAGTAGGATAACTTCCTCCCTTTGATTTTCCTTCTTCTCCAGGTATTAAAATCTTCACAAAATCTGTAGAACCTTTTTCTCCACTTACTGTTTTAATTTCAAAATTTTCTACACTAAATTCATCAAACAATTCTTTTACTAGTTTTCCACTAGCATCCGGTCTATCTAAAACTTCAAACATATCTATAACTTGTTTTAACATCATTAACCTCCAAAACTATATTTTACTATTTCTTTATTAATTACCTTTTCTACTTGGTAAAAAAGTTTTTTATCAAACATTCCTTTCCCTAATTTCAATTTATCTCTATTTACTTTAATAACTATTATCTCTTGACCTTCTCTAATGTCTGAACTGTTTAATACTTCACCTTTGTTTTTATCCATAGTTACTATTAAGTCGGGAAATGTAGCTTTTCTTTTTCCATTTTCTTCATAGGTCATATATTCATTCCAGAAAACTAACTCAGATATCTCACTATTATTTTTTTCTATTTCTACTTTGCCTACATCAAAACCTCCTTCTATTTTAATTTCATATGATTTAACTTCTCCATCGCATAATACTTCTGCTTTTAATAAGTCCTTTAGTTTTTCTAGTATTTTATTGGTATCTTTATTTTCAACAAAAATAGTACCAATTTCTATAGCTTGTTCAATTCCACCAATAGCTGCATTTTCTTTTACATATGCAACCTTGACTGGATTTCTAAGAACTGTAACGAGTCCTTTTGCCTCAACGGCTGATGATCTAACTAGTCTAGAACAAGATTCTAAGTTTCCCTTTACTAGTAATTCCAAACTGTTTTCTTTTTTTCCCCCAGCTGAAACTTGTACTGTCGAATAATCTTCTATCTGACTTAGACCCATACTTCCCATGGTTCCCGTTGGATGAGCTCTTCCATTACAAGGGGCATCTACAACTGGTATTCCTGTAATAGCAGATAAAATCCATCCATTTGCTGTTGATGCTCCACCGTTTTCATTTGTTATAATTCCCTTTATATCAATATCTTCATTGTCTTTTAATAGTTTGTAAATATTTGTAATATGCTCTTTGCTAATAAAACCATCTTTTGATGCTGGTGATCCAACAGCTGAAGCAGTTATTATAAAATCATTTTCATCAAATTCATCTATATTTTTTAATTCAAATTTTCCTATTTTAAAAACTTCCTCTATTTCTTTAAGACCATTTTTTATAGATCCACCTCCTCCTCCTCCTAAGAAGAGCCCTCCATATATAGCTGCTGTTGCGGTTTTCTTATCCATTTGAATCATTATTATTCACTCCTCATTTCATTTTCAATTAACTTATTTAGCATGATAGTTCCCTCTGCTATTACTCCATCAATTATAGGGATATCAATACTTCTCAATAGTTTGTATGCTTTAGCAGTTGATAGTCCTGTACAAGCAAATGCTAAAACATCTGCTCCCTCTTTCTTTAATTTTTTTGCTGATTCGACAATTGCTTTTTTACCTTCATCTGTTTGTAAATCATTTGTATTCTCAACTTTATTTGGTTTTTCATATCCAAGAAAATTATCTTTTAAAATGTCAATATAGGTAGGTGGAGCTTCTTTTTCAATTCCGATTATACCAACTTTTTCTCCATAATTTCTAGATATTGTTGCAACTGAATGACCAGCACCAACTACAGGTATTTTTAAAATATTTTTAAGTTCTTTTACTGCTGGATCTCCTGCACAGCTAATAATTAAACCATCCAATCTGTCTTCCCAATCTTTTGCCATCTTAATGATTTTGGGTACAGCTTCATTTAAAGTCTTGTCATCATGTATACCTTCGTATTGATCTGGTATACACTGTGTTTCTAAATCAAAGTCTTTAAAAAAATCACTTAAAATTTCTTGATGGGACAATAATATTGATTCATCAACTGTTGTTAAAACTCTTATTATGCCAACTTTATACTTTTTCATCATTATCACTTCCTTTTTATTTATTACTTTTTCTTAATTATATTATAAAATTTGTTAATTATTCATTATATACCGTATATTTATATGTGCCTAAAATATACATCATGCACAATCATCCATGCTGTATTTCTGTAAAACTTGTAATAAAAACTTCCACATCCTATCAACTGACTTAATCGATATATATTCTTCAGTTGTGTGAGGATTGTAAATATTAGGTCCCATAGAAATCATATCAATATTCTTAATTTTACTATCAAAGTACCCGCATTCTAACCCTGCATGAATAGCAGATACCTTTCCTTTTTTATTATATAAATTTTCATATTCATTTAAACAAATATCTCTAATCTTTGATTCTGACTTATATTCCCATTGTGGGTAATCATTGAAAAATTCTGATTTTATGTTTAAAATTTTAGAAACAATTTTTATTTTATCAACTACTTCATATTTCTCTAATTTGTTAGAACTTCTAATTGAACTTAACAGTATTAATTTATTTTCTTTTTCTTCAATAGCTCCTAAATTTGCAGAAGTTTGTACTAAATAATCAAGATCTTTATTGTAACTCAGTGGACCATTTGGATATAAATTGATGAAATTTATTATTTTATCCCGTGTGTTATCATTATAAAAATGTTTTAAATTATTATTATTAATTTTAGCTTCTAATATATCATCGTTGGTGAAATTTCTATTCATGTTATTTACAAAATTTTCTATATGTTTTTTTATTTCATGTTGATTTATTTTTTCAATAGCAATTACAAATTCACATTTTTTAGGAATTGCATTGGCTTTTCCATCACATTTTATATCTCCTAATTTTATATTAAAATTATTTACAAGTTCATATAATAATTTTCCTGATGCTTTTATAGCATTTATTCTATTTTCATCAATATCAAGACCTGAATGTCCACCTTTTGAACTATTAAAAAAAATTTTTAGAGTCTCCCAATTGTCTTTATTTAACTCTGTTCTTTCTATATCAATGTAGGTTCTATTACGTATTCCTCCAGCACAACTTACAATAAAAATTCCTTCATCTTCAGTGTCTAGATTTATCATTGTTCTTCCTTTTAAATTAGAAACATCTAAATTACTCGCTCCAGTTAATCCCACTTCTTCTTCAACTGTAAGTACATATTCTATATTTGGTAAATTATCATTTTTCATCTTCATTAGTTCCATAAAGTAAGCTATTGCAATACCATTATCCGCCCCTATACTAGTACCAACACCTTTAATAGTGTCTTCAGAAATATCTAATTTTATTCCATCTTTGTACTCTTTTGACGAACTATCATTTGTTTCATAAACCATATCTAAATGACCTTGAAGAATAATAGTTTTATTCTCTGGATTATTAAGTTGTTTGATGATTAAGTTGTTGTATTCATCTTGATATACATCATGATCAAATTTTTTTGCATACTCTTTTATATAGTTGCTTATCATTGCTTCGTCACCTGATTGTCTTGGTATTTTTGAAATTTTTTTAAAGTTTTCAATAATATTTTTTGTATAATTTTTTTTCATTATATTATCTCTCCATAACTGTAATTTATATAAACTTTTTATTAGGTGGATCCATATATGCTTTTTTACTTTGACTAATATTCATTTTAACTAATGACTCAATTAATTTTATAGCAGCTTCACCGGGAATTATAATCGGCATCTCTAGTTCTTTAGTTAATTTTTCCACATTAATATTTATTGATCCACATCCT
>JAWSUU010000107.1:0-8379 GCA_033549325.1 Bacillota bacterium
GTAGAAAAAAATTGTCATCATAAGGCCTGGAAACGAGGCCTTTTTATTCCATTAAGGATGTTTAATTTGAAAAAAAGTAATGTAATTAAAAAAAACAAAGAATTTAAAAAAGTATATAAGTATGGAAAATCTTATGCTGATAAAAACCTAGTATTTTTCATACTTAGAAATAATGAAAAGAAAACTAGATTTGGAATAACTACAGCCAAAAAAATCAATAAGGCAGTAGTTAGAAATAAAATTAGAAGAAGATTGAAAGAGATTGTGAGAAAAAATTCAGACTCTATTAAAAGTGATTATGACGTAGTAGTCATGTGTAGAGTAAGAGGTATGGAAAGTACATACAAAGATTTGGAAAATTCCTTTATAAAACTTGCCAAAAAAACGAAATTATATCTTGGTGATGAAAATTGAAAAAAATATTAATGCTTTTAATAAAAATATACCAGAAATTTTCCTCCAAAACAGGAGTGAAAAATTGTAGATTTTATCCAACCTGCTCTCAGTATTCCTTGGAAGCATTGGAAAAATACGGTGCAATTAAAGGCAGTTACATAAGTTTTAAGAGAATAATAAGGTGTCATCCTTTCAACAAAGGAGGGTATGACCCATTAATATAATATTTGGAGGTTAAAATGTTAGATTTTATAGCTAAACCTATGGGGGTTATGGTTAAATTTATCTATGATATGTTAAAATTCGTAGATAACCCTGTAATATCTGCCTATGCATTGGCAATTATAGTAGCGGGTGTTTTACTGAAATTAGTACTGCTACCATTAACAAAAAAACAGACGGATTCTATGAAAAATATGCAGCAGCTTCAACCAGAGTTGGAGAAATTGAAAAAGAAATATAAAAACGATAAAGAAACATTAAACAGAAAAACAATGGAACTATATCAAGAAAACAATGTTAATCCTATGGGTGGATGTTTACCTTTACTGATACAATTTCCAATATTAATAGGTTTTTTCTATGTTTTAAGAGATCCAGTAAAATATGCTTTTGAAACTCAGGCAGCATATGATGCAATTAATAAAAGCTTTTTATGGATTCAGGATTTAGGTTTTCCTGCTAACCATGTATTTGAAAGTGGAGCTGTAAATGGCCTTAACATTGGAATAGCACTACCATTTGTTGGTCAAGCTCTTCCTATTTTAGCTTTAATAGCTGGACTTACAACTTACTATCAGAGTAAAATGATGCAATCCGGACAGTCAGGAGGTAGTGATCAGGCGGCTTCGACACAAAACACAATGACTAAAATCATGCCTTTGATGATTTTCTTCTTTGCTTTAAGTTTTCCAGCTGGTTTGACTTTGTACTGGACTGTAAGTAATTCCTTCCAAATTGTTCAACAGTATGTTGCCTTAAATAAAGGTATGAAAATAGGGGAGGCTAAATAATAATGAACTATATTATCAAAGAAAGCGATACTGTAGAAAAAGCAGTAAGCTTGGCTTTAGAAGAACTAAAAGCTGATATAAATGAAGTAGACATAGATATTTTACAAAATCCTACTAATGGTTTTTTAGGATTAATGGCAAAAGATGCAAAGGTAAAAGTATCTATTGTAAATGGGCCTAAAGAAAAAGCAGCGAAATTCTTATCCCTTCTGCTTAAAAAAATGAATATTGATTGTGATTACGAAATAGATTTTGATAATGATACACTAGATGTGGTGGTAAATAATATTGAAGGAAAAGATAAAGGAATCCTTATAGGAAAAAGAGGAAAAAACTTAGATTCTTTACAATATGTATTAAGCCTGATAGTTAATAAAGGAAGAAATAATTACGTAAGAACAATTGTAGACATAGACGGATATAGAGATAAAAGAGAGAAAACTTTAGAAAGATTAGCTTTGAAGAAAGCAGATAAATGTAGATACTATAAAAAGAAAATTAAACTGGAACCGATGAATCCCTACGAAAGAAGAATTATACACTCTGCTTTACAAAGTGAAAATGATATAATAACCTACTCAGAAGGAGAAGACCCATTTAGAAGAGTTGTTATAGATTTAAAATAAAGACTAAACCCGGTGTATATCGGGTTTTTTTGTTTAGAAAGGAAGATATTATGGATACTATAGCTGCAATATCAACAGCCTATGGAGTTTCAGGAATAGGAATAATAAGAATAAGTGGTGATGAAGCTGTTAATATAGCCGATAAAATATTTAAAAGTAAAAATGGAAAAAATTTAAAAAAATTAGATGAAAGAAAACTAAACTACGGATGGATAATTAATCCTGCAAACAAAGAAAAAATAGATGAAGTTTTGACAGTATATATGAAAAAGCCTTATACTTATACAAAGGAAGATGTCGTAGAAATTAATTGTCATGGAGGAATAGTACCTCTTAGAAAAATCTTAGATATTATATTAGAAGAAGACTGCAGATTAGCAGATAGAGGCGAATTCACAAAAAGAGCTTTTCTAAATGGAAGACTGGACCTTACTCAAGCTGAATCAGTTATGGATATAATCAGCTCAAAAACAGAAAAAAGTATGAGCTTATCAATGGATCAACTTCAAGGTAGACTATCAAAGCAAGTTAACCAGATAGTAGACGAACTTATAGAACTTAAAGCTCATTTAGAAGTCAATATAGATTTTCCTGAATATGATGAAGAAGAATTAACTAAAGAAAAAATCAAAGAAAAAGCCTTAGTAATGAAAGAAAAAGTAGAAAAACTCATAAGTACAGCAGATACAGGTAAAATATTTAAGGAAGGTATAAATACCTTAATACTTGGTAAACCAAACGTTGGTAAATCATCACTGATGAACTTTCTTTTAAATGAGAACAGATCAATAGTGACGGAGGTACCGGGAACAACTAGAGATACTATAGAAGAATTCGTTAATCTAGCTGGAGTTCCTTTAAATATAATAGATACAGCAGGAATAAGATATACCGACGATGTTGTTGAAAAAATAGGAGTTCAGAAAGCTATAGATAAAATAGAGGATTCTGATTTAATAATAATGATATTTGATGCTTCAAAGGAACTGGAAGAGGATGATGAAATAATACTTAAAAATATAAAAAATAAAAAAGTAATATATTTGATGAATAAAACAGATTTAGATACAAAATTAGATCTAAATCATTACAAGGCAATAGAAAAAGACACTATAAAAATATCTCTATTAAAAGATGAAGGATTGGAAGAAATAGAAAACAAGGTAAAAGAAGAATTTTTATCAGGTAATATAGACACAAATAACGATTTAATAGTAACCAATACAAGACATAAAAATTTATTAAAAAAAGCAGATAAAAGTATTAATGAACTCTTAGACAGTATAGAAGCAGGACTTACATTAGAGTGCTTAGAAGTAGATATTAACGATACAATTCATCATTTAGGAGAAATTACTGGAAGCACAGTATCTGAAAGTGTAATTGAAAAAATATTTGCAAACTTTTGTATTGGAAAATAATAGGAGGAAATAGATGAGCAGAATTAAAAAATTTACAGCAGGAGAATACGATGTAGTAGTAATAGGTGCCGGGCATGCCGGTACTGAAGCTGCTCTAGCTTCAGCTAGAATGGGTAAAAAAACTCTGATGATGACTATGAGTTTAGACTCAATATCTATGATGCCTTGCAATCCTTCTATTGGAGGAACCGGAAAAGGTCATTTAGTAAGAGAAATAGATGCTTTAGGTGGTCAGATGGGTCTGGTTATAGATAAAGCTATGATACAGTGCAGAATGTTAAACACATCTAAAGGTCCGGCAGTGCATTCTCTTAGAGCCCAAGCTGATAAAAGAAAATATCATGTAAATATGAAACAGGAAATTGAGGACCAAGAAAATTTAGACCTTGTTCAAAATGAAGCAATTGAATTAGAAGTTGAAAATGATAAAATAAAAGGAGTTTTAACTCAAACCGGGTCATACTATAAGGCTAAATCTATAATAATATGCACAGGCACATATTTAAAAGGAAGGATATATATAGGAAAGGTTAACTATGAAGGTGGTCCGGGAGGTTTATTTCCATCAAACGACTTATCAGATTCTTTAAAAGATATAGGAGTTAAGCTTCAAAGACTAAAAACAGGAACACCTGCTAGAGTACACTCCGATACTATAGATTATTCACAAATGGTAATTCAAGAAGGGGATGAGGAAATAGTACCTTTCTCTTTTATGACGGAAAATATAGATATAAAACAAGAACCATGCTATCTAACATACACAAACAGTACTACTCACAAAATAATAATTAATAATTTATCTCTTTCACCTATGTATGCCGGAGAAATGGATGGAGTAGGACCAAGATACTGTCCTTCAATAGAAGATAAGGTTAATAGATTTTCAGATAAGCCTAAACACCAGATATTCGTAGAACCTGAAGGATTGGATACGAAAGAAATGTACATACAGGGTATGTCAACAACACTACCTGAAGAAGTTCAGATAAACATGTACAGAACAATTAAAGGCATGGAAAACTGCAAAATAATGCGACCGGCATACGCAATTGAGTATGATTGTATTGATCCTACACAGCTTAAGAGAAGTTTAGAATATAAAAATATTGAAAACTTATTTTTTGCAGGCCAGGTAAATGGTAGTAGCGGTTATGAAGAAGCTGCAGGCCAGGGTCTGATAGCAGGAATTAATGCTGTATTGAAAATTGAGGATAAGGAACCTTTTATATTAGATAGGTCAGAGGCTTATATAGGTGTCCTAATAGATGATTTAGTAACAAAGGGTACACAGGAGCCATACAGAATGATGACTTCTAGAGCAGAATATAGATTAGTACTTAGACAGGATAATGCAGATATCAGATTAACACAAAAGGGATACAATATTGGATTAGTCAAAGAAGAAAGATATAAAAAATATATAGATAAAAAAGATTTGGTAGATCAGGAGACTAATAGATTAAAAGAAACTATAATCACTCCTAAAGAAGAAACTAATAAATTTTTAGAAAGTATAGGTAGTGTTCCACTTAAATCACCAACAAGTATTTACGACTTATTAAAAAGACCTGAGATAAAATACGATGATATAGCAAAATTAGATGAAAATCGACTTGATATTAAAGAATTAATAAAAACTCAAATTGAAATTGAAATTAAGTATGAAGGGTATATTAAAAAGCAGTTAAAACAAATAAATCAATTTAAAAAAATGGAAAATAAAAAACTTACAGAAGATATAGATTTCAATAAGATAGAAGGTTTACGCCTTGAGGCCAGACAAAAACTAAATAAACTTAAGCCGGAATCAATAGGACAGGCATCAAGAATTTCAGGAGTTTCACCCGCTGATATAAATGTACTACTAATATATTTAGAACAGCAAAGGAGATTAAAAAAACAAGATGAGTAATATAAATTATTTAGAAAATTTACTAAAAAAAATCAATATACCACATAATAAGGATAGTCTTGATAAATTTGAAAAATTCAAAGATTTATTAATAGAATGGAATAAAAAAATTAATATAACTTCAATAGAAAATGAAGAAGAGATTTATCTAAAACACTTTATAGATAGTGTTATTATAAAAAAGTATGTTATAATTAAAGAAGGGTCAAAAACTATAGATGTTGGTACCGGTGGTGGTTTCCCAGGGATTCCTTTAAAGTTAATAGATAATGAGATGAAAATCACTTTACTGGACTCTTTAAACAAGAGGATAAAATTTCTTGATGAAACAGTAAAAGAGTTAGATTTAAAAGATGTGGAATGTATACATGGTAGAGCAGAAGAACTGGGACAGGATAAAAAATACAGAGAGAAATATGACTACGGATTTTCTAGGGCTGTGGCTTCTTTAAATGTTCTTTTAGAATACGTACTACCATTTATTAAAAAAGATGGCTTATTTATAGCATTTAAGGGCTCAAATTTCAATGATGAAATTCAAGAAAGTAAAAATGCTTTAGAATTATTAGGTGGAGAAATTATTGATTTAAAAGAGTATGATTTACCGGAAAGTGATATTTCCAGAAGTTTAATTGTTATTAAAAAAATTAAAAATACACCAAATAAATATCCAAGAAGACCGGGAACACCAAATAAAAAACCATTATAGGAGAATGCATGAATAATAAAGAAATAGTAAAAATCGACTTAGAAAAAATTACACCAAATAGATATCAACCTAGAGAAATATTTAGAGACGAAACTTTGTTAGAGCTTAAAGATTCAATTTTATCCTATGGTATTATACAGCCAATATCAGTAAGAAAATTAAAGGATAATAACTACGAAATTGTAGCCGGAGAAAGAAGATATAAAGCAGCTAAATTAGCCGGTCTTAGTGAGATACCCTCAATTGTAGTTGAAATAGAAGAAAAAGATTCAGCAAATATAGCTTTAATTGAGAATATTCAAAGAGAAGACCTTAACTTTATAGAAGAAGCTAAAGCTTATGCTCAAATAATGAAAGAATTTGGAATAACTCAAGAAGAATTATCAAAAAAAATCGGTAAAAGTCAATCGACTATTGCAAATAAACTTAGAATCTTAAAACTTCCAAAAAATATAAAAGATAAACTACTTACAAATGATCTTACAGAAAGACACGGAAGAGCCCTACTAAAGATTAAAGATGAAAGCATCCAAGAAGAAATAATTAATAAGGTAATAGAGAAGAACTTAAATGTTAAAGATACTGAAAGACTTATAAAATCCGTTAATGAAAAAATTGATAAAGAAGATAAACCAAGCAAGCAAAACATTAGAAACTTTATCAATTATAAAATATATATAAATACGATAAAAAATGCATATAAAGAGATTTTAAAAACTGGAATAAATGCAAAATTTGAAGAAAAAGAAAAGGACGACTATATAGAAGTTAAAGTTAAAATTCCGAAAAATAATTTATAAAGGTGGAGCTATGGGTAAAATTGTAACAATTTTTAATCAAAAAGGTGGAGTTGGAAAAACGACTACAAATGTTAATTTATCAGCAATTTTAGCAGAAAAAAACAAAAAAATCGTAACTGTAGATATAGATCCTCAAGGAAACTCTACCAGTGGATTTGGAATAGAAAAAGATAAGGTAGAATATACAATATATGATTGTATAATGAATGAAATAGATCTAGAAGAAGCTATACTAAAGACTGATAAAGAAAATCTGGATGTAATACCGGCAAACATAGAACTTGCCGGTGCAGAAATAGAGCTAACAAAGTCTAAATACAGAGAAAATACCTTGAGAAAAAAATTAGTTACGGTAAAAGATAGATATGATTACATATTTATAGACTGCCCACCCTCTTTAGGATTACTATCTATCAATGCTCTAACAGCAGCAGATTCAGTAATTATACCAATACAGTGCGAATATTATGCTTTAGAAGGTGTAAGTCAACTGGTAAATACAATAAAATTAGTGAAAAGAACTCTAAACCCTTCTTTAGAAATAGAAGGAATAGTACTAAATATGTTTGATGGAAGGACAAATTTATCTATTCAAGTAGTAGAAGAGGTAAAAAAATATTTTAAAAACAAGGTCTACACATCTATAATTCCAAGAAATGTAACCTTAGCAGAAGCACCAAGTTATGGAATGTCGGTATTTGATTATGATAATAAATCCAAAGGTTCACAAGCATATGAAAGTTTAGCAGATGAATTTTTAAAAAGAAATTAAAGGGGAGTTTTAGATGGCTAAAAAAAGAAAAGCTTTAGGAAGAGGACTATCAGCATTAATTAGTGAAGATTTAGATAAAGCAGATGAAAGTAATATTATAGATTTAGACCTGAACTTAATTGAACCAAACCCTAACCAGCCGAGAAAAACCTTTGATAGTGATAAAATTCAGGAACTTGCTGATTCAATTAAAGAACACGGTTTAATACAACCTATTATTGTAAAAAAAATCGATGAAAATTATCAACTCATAGCTGGAGAGAGAAGATGGAGAGCCTGCATCGAATTAGGAATGGATAAAATACCAGCTATAGTAAGAGATTTAGATAACAAAAGTCAAACGGAAATGGCATTGATTGAAAATATTCAAAGAGAAGATCTAAATCCAATAGATGAAGGAATTGCATATCAATTATTAATTGAAAGATATGATTTAACTCAAGAAGAGTTATCAAAAGTAGTTGGTAAAAGTAGAGTTTATGTAACGAACATATTAAGATTATTGAAATTATGTGATTTAGCAAAGGATAATATAAGAGAAGGAAAGATAAGTCAGGGACACGGAAAAATTCTAATAGGATTGTCAGAAAATAGACAAACTCAACTTATTAACAGGATAATTACTGAAAAATTATCCGTTAGAGAACTGGAAAAAATAGTAAAAAATCTAAAAAATGATACAAAAAAGGTTACTGAAAAAAAGCCAAAAGAAGCATACATATTAAAC
>JAWSUU010000108.1:0-8361 GCA_033549325.1 Bacillota bacterium
AGAGCCGTATACGAGACCCGTATGTACGGTTCAATGAGAGGGAAGTAATACTTGCTATTATTTCTCTACTCTATTTTTTGTAAATTGGGTATATAATAAACATGGAGGTTGGTAAGATGAACAATATAATTGGAGGATTTTTAATGCCACATGCGCCTATTTTAATAGAAGAAATAGGTAAGGGAGAAGAAAAAAAATCACAAAAGACCGTAGACTCAATGAATAAAATAGCAGAAAATATAAAGAGACAAAAACCAGAAACAATATTAATAATAACTCCTCATGGCAACTTTTTCAGAAATGCGATATCGATTAACTTAAATGAAAATCTATATGGTAACTTTCACCAATTCGGAAATGAAAAATTAGAAATTTCAGTAAATAACGATGTAAAACTTGCAAACAAAATTGCATCTTTAGCAGAAGAAAAGGATATTGAAACATATACTTTTAGTAAAGAAGCTGTTGATAGATACAATATAAACCATGAACTGGATCATGGAGTATTAGTTCCTTTATATTTCATTAGAAAAAAATATTCGGATTTTAAACTTGTTCATATAAATTATGCATTTTTTTCTGGAGAAAAGTTGTATGAATTTGGGAAATTAATACAAAAAGCATCAGAACTATTAGGGAGAGAAATTGTAGTAATAGCGAGTGGAGATTTGTCTCATAGATTAACTAGAAAATCATATAGCGGTTATTCACCAAAAGGAGAAAAATTCGATAGGAGCCTTATTAGACTATTAAAAGAAAATAAACTTCAGGAGATAGTTAATTTTGATAAAAACCTAGCTGAAGAAGCAGGAGAATGCGGGCTTAGATCTATTCAGACTGCTCTAGGAGTTTTTGATGATCTAGAAATTGAAACGAAAGTGTATTCCTACGAAGGACCCTTTGGAGTAGGTTATGGATGTGTTAAAATAGAAGTAGTAGATGAACACGTGAAATTAGCTAAATTAAGTATAAAAACCTTCTTAGATACAGGAGAAAAATTAAAATTACCAGAAAATTTAAACAAAGAGGACTTTTATAATAAAATAGCAGGAACTTTCGTTTCATTAAAAAAGGACGGAGAATTAAGAGGGTGTATAGGAACTATTTTTCCTACTAAGGAATCTTTAGGAAAAGAAATTATTGAAAATGCAGTAAGTGCTGCCTTTAGAGATCCAAGATTTTATCCAGTCAAAAAAGAAGAACTTGATGAACTGGACTATAGCGTTGATGTACTTGAAGAGCCTGAAGAAATAAAAGATATAAGTAAGTTAAATCCTAAAATATACGGAGTTATAGTTACTAAAGGTTCAAGAAAAGGAGTTTTACTGCCAAATTTAGAAGGAGTTGAAACTGTAGAGAAACAATTAGATATAGTTTTAAGAAAAGCTGGTATTAACAAAGAAGAAGATTACACTTTAGAGAGATTTAAAGTTATAAGACATAAATAAATAATTGTTAGGAAGATTTATATGAAAGAATGTTTGTTTTATGAAAATTTAAATGGAAAAATAAAATGCACATTATGTCCTCATAACTGCTTGATAAATGAAGGCAATCTAGGGGTATGTAAGCAGAGGAAAAATATTAATGGTAAATTGATATCTTTAAATTACAGTAAAATAACATCTTTGGGAATAGATCCAATAGAGAAAAAACCCCTTTACCACTTCATGGAAGGTACTAAAACTTTCTCCTTAGGAAGTGCTGGATGTAATTTTTCCTGTAAATTTTGTCAGAACTATAGGATTGCTAAAGAAGAAGCATATTATGAAATGGTTGAACCTAAAGAAGCTGTAGAAAAAGCCCTATCAAATAATATGCCTTCAATTTCTTTTACCTATAACGAGCCTACAATTTGGTATGAGTATATGTTGGAAACAGCTAAATTGGCAAAAAAGAAGAATTTAAAAACAATATGTGTAACAAATGGTTTTATAAATCCTGAGCCTCTTGAAAAGATTTTAGAATATATAGATGCTTTTAATGTTGATTTGAAAGCTTTTAATTCTAATTTTTATAAAGACTTATGTGGTGGAAGTTTAGAACCTGTGCTTAACTCTATTAAGATGATAAATAAAAAAGCTCATTTAGAAATTACTACCCTTGTAATTGGTGGAGACAAAGGCAACGTAAAAGATGTAGAAAATATAATCAAATGGATTGGTAAATTAGACAAAAAAATCCCATTACATCTATCAAGATATTTTCCTGCATATATGATGAAGGAGCCTCCTACGGAGATAGATACTCTTTTGGAATTAAAAAAATTAGGTGAAAAGTACTTAGATAATATCTATATTGGAAATGTACCGGGAATAAAATAAAGGCTAGAAATCACTAGCCTTTTTTACCACTTCTTCCATTTTTGTCATTATATAGTCATAGCCACCTTTATCGTGGGGTATTGTGCAATTTGTACAATCCTTAATACCACTATTAACTATATAGTTACCACCGCACTTATCTCCTAGCATATACAAAGGACAAAAGCAAAATAAGCAATTAAATTTTTCTTTTTCTATACCTTTATGGCAGGGAAAACATTCGCATTTTTTATTTTGAACAAATTTAAAATTTTCAGTTTTTTTGTAGTTCATTTATTACTCCTTGGTATTAATTTATTTTATAATTGTACAACACAAGGCTTTTATTTTCAATTATATTTTACTATGGCATTATATATGCTATAATAAAAAAGACTAAAAATTTAGGAGGGTAGCATGGAAAAAGTTATTATTATTACTCATGGTGACTACGGTAAAGAAATCATAAAAAGTGTAGAAATGATAGCAGGAAAACAGGATAATGTGTATTCATTTTCTATAAAAGAAGCGACTAATATTGAAGACGTAAAAAAAGAAGTTGGAGCACTAATAGATGAAGAAGCATATATTTACATATTTGTAGACATTTATGGTGGATCACCTTTTAATATTGCAATTAATTTTTTGTCAAAAGAAAAAGTTCATGTTATATCAGGTTTTAATATGCCTATGATTTTAGAATTTTTTGTCAATAGAAATAGAAATGTGAATACTATGATAGATGACAGTAAAAAAAGTATCATGAATGTGAATAAAGAAATGAAAGGATAGCATAATAAAATATGAAAAACATAGTTTTAGCCCGAATTGATGACAGATTGATACATGGACAAATTACTATTGGTTGGCTTAACAAAATCAATGTAGATACTGTTGTTATTGTAGATGAAGAACTTAGAAAGAATAGTTTTTTGTCTGATATGACAAAAAATGCGGCACCAGATAAGTATAAAATAGAAATATTAACTGAAAAAGAATTTATTGATTACTATGATAGTGAAGAGAATGCAGATTTATTGGTGTTGTCAAAAAGACCCCAAGTATATGAAAATATACAGAGGAAGTCAAAAATTTTTAAAGAGATTAATATAGGAAACATTGGTTCTAAAGATAACAGTAAAAAAATATATAAAAGTATATACATAAACAATGAAGAAAAAAAGTCAATTGAAAACCTTTTAGCAAATGATTGTAATGTTTATGTACAAATATTACCGGAAGATAGCATAATAAAGATAGAAAAATTAATCTAAAGAGGCTGGTCTAATGACTTTATTAAAATTTATATTACTAGGAATAATCTATTATATTGGTAACAGTACATCCTTTACCCTTGGAGTTGGCTATTTCACCTTATATAGACCTGTTTTTTCAGGATTACTCACAGGAATTATATTAGGTGACCCCATTGCCGGTTTTTTTGCTGGAGCTGTAATTAATATTTTTTTTATTGGGTTTAAATCCACAGGAGGTTCATTAAAGGGTGGTGACCCTTGTCTAGCTGGAATAATAGGAGCTATGATAGCTATTAGCTATGATATGCCGGGAGTAGGAGCTTTAGCTATAGCTTATCCTGTTAGCGCTATAGGTATAATTTTTTGGAAATACAGACTTAATCTAAATAGCTATTATGTTAAAGAAGGTATTCGAGGCTTAAAAAATGGAGACCTAAATAGTATTAATCAATATGATATTTATTATCCACAAATGTCTCTTTTAATTTTCAATACTGTTTTAGGGAGTATTTTATCTTTTATTATTTATAAAGGATTAGGTTATTTAATTAATTCCAGCATAGATATAATCAAATATTTAAATTTCACTGGAATTATATTAATTATATTATCCGGTGCTATCTTATCTATAAATCACAAATGGAAGTACACCATATACTTTTTCACTTTTTTTTATATATTCAGCATATTTTTTAAGTTTGATCCCTATTTGATACCGGTTGTTGTAGCGCTGTTATCAGTTCAGAAGAATAGAAGAATCAAGAAATCAAAAAGCAAATTTATAGAACTTAAAAAGAAAGATTTATATAAATCCTGGTTTATTTGGATGAATTTCACTCACTCCTGCTATAGTTATGAAAAACTACAGGGTTTTGCTTTTGCTCATTCTATGGTTCCTATTTTTAAAAGACTCTATAAGAAAAACAAAGAGAAACTATTTGACTCTATACTAAGGCATACTGATTACTTCAATACAGAGCCAAATATAGGGACACCTATACATGGATATTTAATTAGATTAGAAGAAGAGGGTCAATCATCGAGACAAATTAAAGAAGTGAAGGAAGGATTAATGGGAGTTATGGCTGGTATGGGTGACTCCGTAACTCAAACCGTACTCGCACCGCTAACCACTATGGCTGTGATTTACGGTGCTTTAACAGGAGAATACATACTTTCTATAGGTGGGACATTGATAATGGCTGCTTCGGTAATTTACCTATCTCTAAAAGGATATCTGGATGGGTATTATTACGGTCAAGATGCTTTAGAAGAAAGGATTAAGTTTTCTAAAAACAGTAGAATCGTTAAACTTTTTCCAGTAATTTTTATTACTTCTATTAGTATAATAATTTCAAAAGCTTTATTAATATCTATAAGCTCTATATCTATTGAAAATATAAAAGGTGCTACCCTGTCTTTATTGATATTTTATTTTATATTTTACTTTCTATTAAATAAAAAAATCAAAGAAGAACTTTTATTAGCATCGGTTTATCTTCTTGGATTAGTTCTTTTTATATTCGCTTAGTTTAAAAACAATATATGGAGGATGAAATGAAAAAATTAAAAGATTTAAAAAATTTAATCGACAAAAATAACAGATCTAAATTAATTGTTGTAGCTGCAGAAGAAGAAAATGTTTTAGAAGCAGTTGCTCATGCCTATAGTGACAAACTTATAGAACCGATTTTAGTAGGAAATGAAAAATTGATTAGAGAATACATAGATAAAAATAAATATAATCTTGATGATGTTGAAATAATACCCTCAGAAAATTTTCAACAATCGGCAGAAATCTCGGTGAAGATGATAAATGATGGTAGAGGAGATTTTTTGATTAAAGGATTGGTAGACACAGCTATCCTGTTAAAAGCTGTCTTAAACAAAGACTGGGGTCTTAGAACAGGGAAGCAGCTAAGCCACGTTATGCTATATGAAATACCATCATATCATAAACTTCTAATGCTAACAGATGGAGGAATGGTAACTTATCCCGATACAGATACTAAAATTGAATTAATAAAAAATGCTTATGAATCTGCCAAAAGATTGGGTTATAAAGAATTTAAAGTTGCTTGTTTAGCAGCTAAAGAAAAGCTAAACCCGAAAATGCAAGCTACTGTTGAAGCTTCAGAAATTAAAGAAAAGTATAAAAATGGAGAATTCGAAGAAGGAATAATAATAGAAGGACCAATAGCTCTTGACTTGGCAGTATCTAAAGAAGCAGCTGAAATTAAAAAATTTGAAAGCCCTGTTGCTGGAGATTCAGATTTGCTTTTAGTTCACAATATAGAAATGGGTAATGGAATAGGAAAGTCCATTACATACTTTGGAAATGGTATAGGAGCAGGAGTTGTAATGGGTGCTAAAGTACCTATAGTTTTAGTATCAAGATCTGATGATTTCAATGCAAAATATTATTCAATATTATTTGGTAGTGCAATTTCATAAAAAAACCAGGATTTAAATCCTGGTTTTTTAGTACTTAATTTTAGTCCTTATCTCTTTTTGTTACAGTTACATGAGGATAAGGAAATTCAATATTCTCCTTATCGAAATTTTCTTTAATAGTTTCTGTTAAGTCAAAATAAACTGCCCAATAATTTGGAGTATCAGTCCAAACTCTAACTTTAAAATTTATTGAAGAATCAGCGAGGGTACCTAATCTTACAAAAGGAGCAGGATCCTTGTGAACCAACTCGTGCTTATTACAGATGTTTTCTAAAGACTCTTTTACCTGTTTAATATCCGAGTCATAATCTACACCAATCTCTAAATCCACTCTTCTTTTATCATAATGAGAGTAATTTTTAATAGAAGAAGAGTAAACCTGTGAATTAGGAACAATAATTTTTTTGTTATCAGGGGTAGCTAAAATAGTATTAAAAATTTCTATTTCCTGGACTGTACCGTCGTGTCCTCCAGCTTCTACATAATCACCGATTTTAAATGGTTTGAAAAGTAAAATCATAACTCCAGCAGCAAAATTTGATAAACTTCCTTGTAAAGCTAGACCCACTGCAAAAGCTAAAGCACTTATTATACCTATCATTGAAGTTGTTTCAAATCCAAATGTTCCTGCAATTGATATAACTAAAACAACCTTTAACAAAATACTTAATAGCTTAGAAGAAAAAGATATTATAGCAGGATCTACTGATTTTTTCTCCATTGCTTTTTTAATTAAATTAACGATAAATTTAATTGCCCACAATCCTACTAGAAGAATAATAACTGCAATAACTATTTGTCTTAAATAAAAAAATATTAAATTAGTATTCATTAAATCACTCCTTATGTGAAAATTTTATTGGTCATATACTTAATTATATACCCTCTAATAATATAAATATACTTTTTTAGGCAATTATTTAAAATTATTTAAAAAAGTAGGTATTGAGGAATTTTTTTGTTATAATATACTTAACGATAAAATATGGAGGTTTAATATGATTTTGATTAAAAATGGGACTATAAAGACAATGGAAGGTCCCGACATAGCAAATGGAGATATATTAATAGAAGATAACAAAATTAAAAAGGTTGGGAAAAATATTGAAGTTAATGAAGATGTAGAAGTAATAGATGCATCTGGATGTCTTGTAGTACCGGGTTTAATAGATGGTCACTGTCATCTAGGAATGTGGGAAGAAGGAATAGGTTTTGAAGGAGCAGATGGAAATGAAAGTGTAGATCCTGTTACACCACAGATGAGAGCTATTGATTCTATTAATCCTATGGACGAAGGATTTAAATTGGCAAGAGAAGGTGGAGTCACTACAGCAGTTACAGGACCAGGAAGTGCTAACGTCATAGGAGGAACTTTTGCTGCAATTAAAACCTATGGTCATAGAATAGATGATATGATAATCAAGAATCCTACAGCTATGAAAATAGCTTTTGGCGAAAATCCTAAAAGAGTTTACAACGAAAAGGATAAATCTCCTATTACTAGAATGGCTACAGCATCAATTCTTAGAGAGACATTGTTTAAGGCTCAAAAATATTACGAGGATGTTGAAAGAGGGAAAAAAGAACCGGACGATAAACCAGAATTCGATATGAAATTGGATGCAATGCTTCCTTTAATGGACAAAGAAATTCCTTTAAAAGCCCATGCTCATAGAGCAGACGATATATTTACAGCATTAAGAATAGCTAAAGAATTCAAACTGGACATTACACTGGACCACTGCACGGAAGGTCATTTAATAGCTGATGATTTAAGTAAAGAAAACAAACCGGCTTTAATAGGACCGAGTTTGTCCGAAAAAAGTAAATACGAACTTAAAAATCTAACTTTTGATACTCCAAGAGCACTACAGGAAGCAGGTGTTTTAATAGCTATAATAACTGATTCTCCAGTTATTCCCCTTCAGTACCTATCCTTAGTGGCAGGTTTAGCTGTTAAATCAGGCCTTAAGGAAGAAGAGGCATGGAAAGCTATTACTATAAATCCTGCAAAAATAACCGGAATTGACGATAAAGTAGGAAGTATCAAAGAAGGAAAAGATGCCGATATAGTAATATTTGAAGGAAATCCTTTGAGAAATATAGATAGTAAACCTAGAAAAGTTATAATAAACGGTAAAATAATTTAATATTAAAAAATGCACTTTGATATGATCTGACCCCAAAAAGTTAGACATATTACAGGTGCATTTTTTAATTAGCTATTTTTATTTTTTTACCGAAAGTTTGATAATAGTTAGAAGTTGGAATAAGATCAGTGTGTTCAATACTTAAATTTTGAGATGGTTTAATATCTTTCCAAGAAGCACCATCAAAATAAGTTTCAT
>JAWSUU010000109.1:0-8355 GCA_033549325.1 Bacillota bacterium
GATCCACATCCTAATACTAGGGTATCTATTTTATAATTTTTTATAAGATTGTTTGACTTTTCTTTAATTGAATCAAACAATCTTCTTTCATCTTTATATTCAATTACAGGGATATTTAAAGCTTCTATTGCAACAATTTTTGTTGATGTTCCTAAGATTTTTGATTTTCTCCATTGTTTATTTACTGAATTCTCTATTGTTGTTATTATTCCTACTCTTTCCCCAACAGACATTGAAATTATTTGAGCTGCTTCCCCTATTCCAATAACTGGTATTGATAATTTTTCTTTTGCAGCCTGTAATCCTGGATTACTAAAACAATATATTATAATACCATCATACTTATCTTGGCTATTTATTGCTTCAATAATTAATTGAGGTGAAGAAAAAATTTCATCATATTCACTTTCTATGGAAATTGGTCCTTTTTTTATATTAACTACTGTAATTTCAGTATCTTTATTCGCTACTCGGGAACATATTCTATAAGCACTTTCATTCCACATATCTGTAGCTACTGGCACTATGATTTTAATTTTCATTTCTTCACCTCATATAATTCATTATATTTATTAGTATCCTTTAATCTTCATTGCTTTACACAGTTTTACTATATCATTATCTATATATTTTCCATCTTCTTCCACTACCTTACCATCTAATATAATGGTTGGCTTTGAAACAACACCATCAGTATGAGAAGCTGCTTTCCAACCTTTTCCTCTAATTGCTGAACCCTGACTTCCTATTCCGAATTCTATACAACCAAATATTCTTTCGTCTTCTACAATTCGGCCAGTTGCTTTTGTGACACCTGGATTAAAACCTAATGAATAATGTGCTAGTCTATACATGTTTTCATCTTCAAAATTTGCTAACCATTCTCTAAACAAATCCGCTTCTTCATTTCCCTCTACTTTAGTAACATATCCATTTTCTATAGTAATCTTAATTTTTTCATTTAATTTACCCAGTTCCACTGGTGGAAATAAAGCTGCATCAAATACTAAAGTTCCGTTTATAGTTTCTTCCATTGGAGACCAACTTATCTGACCTCCTAACATTATTGGATATCCTTTTTGTGTTGCTAATTGACCAGAGTGTCTTACCTTTCTTCCTTTATTGTATGCCTTAAGATTTGTACCATTATTATCTTTGATTATAATTTCATCAGCATTTTCCATTTTCGATTTTAACAGCTCTCCTAGTTCTACTACTTTGTGATAATCTATCTTACCTATACAATTTACCATCATTATTACATCCATACCTGTTAAGTTTATATATCTGCAACCATTATCTAGAGCTTCTTGAAATGAATCACTTAACATAATAGAAGTATATGCAAATTCGATCCAAACATCTGCATTAGCTACAGCCCTACCTATTGGTTTCGATGGTTCTGTATAGGCAACTTCTTTTGTAGGGTAGTATATTACAACTGGATTTGCATTTAAAGCGCTTATCGCCTTAGCTGTTGCTTCAACAACTCTCCTATCCGTCGATGTATCTGCATTTATTACTACATTTTCACCTTCTTCTATTAACATGACATCCTTTGCTAGTTTTAAAGCAGCACCAGCTAATTCGTAGCTTAAGTAATCTTTTGTCATTTCTATTCCTATTGGATAATCCATTTTATACCTCCTAATATCCTTCTATCCCAAGTTTTTTACAAAATTCTACAGCTTTTTTATCGACATATTTACCATTTTTTTCAAATACTTCTCCATCCAGTATTATAGTTGGTTTTGAAACTATTCCATCTGTGTGAGAAGCTGCGTTCCAAAATGATCCCATTAAGCTTTCTCCTTGACTTCCAAGTCCAAATTCTATGCATCCAAATATTCTTTCATCTTCAACAATTCTACCTGTTGGTTTTTTTACACCAGGATTAAACCCAATTGAATAATGTGCTAAACGATACATATTTTCATCTTTAAAACTTGCCATCCATTTTTTAAATATTTCTGCATCTTCTCCACCTTTAATATCAACTGCTCTTCCATTTTTAAAAGTTAATTCTACATTACTACTTAAAATACCTAATTCTGCTGGTGGAAACAATGCTGCATCAAAAACTAATGTTCCATTAATTGTTTCTTCAACTGGACACCAGCTAACCTGTCCTCCTAGCATAACAGGATAACCTTTTTTTCTAGCTCTCTGTCCTGAATGTTTAACTTTTCTGCCTTTATTATAAGCTTTTAAATTCGTTCCATTATCATCTTTAATTATCACTTCATTTGAACTTTCAACTTTTCTAGTAATGTATTCTCCGAATTCGATTAAAACATCAACATCAACGTTTCCAATTGTGTTAACTAACATAGTAACATCCATTCCTGTCAAACATGTATATCTTGTTCCAAACTCCATTGATTTTCTGAATGCAGGTGTGTGCATAACAGGATAGTATGCTAACTCTATCCAAACATCTGCTACTGCTACTGCCTCTGCTATTGGTTTAATAGGTTCTTCAAAAGCTTTATAGCTTGTAGGATAGTAAAGTACAACAGGATCAGCACCAATTGTAAAAGCAGCTTCAGCTACCGCTTCTACAACTCTCCTATCTGTTGATGTATCTGCTGTAATTACAACGTTTTCATCTTTCTTAACAAGCATAATGTTTTCTACTAGCTTGTAAGCACTTTTAAAAACTTCGTAATTTAAATATTCATCTTGCATCTCAATACCAATTTTATACTCCATCTTAAACTCCTTTCATTATATATTATTTCATTTTAATTATATTGCATATTTATATATGCATATTCATAAAATAAAAGAAGCGCTGATGTGCAATTGCACATCAGCGCTTCTTTTATTTTATTTCCAAACATTAAATTATCTTGCGAAACAAGCTCCAGGACCAAATCCTCTACCTCTTGGTGCGAATTGACCTGATTCTGTGTTATAATTCTCTCCAAAATTTTCTAATGCTTCTTTTCCTTCTTCTTCAGTAAGAATTCCTTCTTCAACGAAATATTCTATTCTTTCCTGATGTCTTTCTTCCATATATGTATAGAATTCTTCTTCGTCTATGTCAAATTCTTCCATGAATTCTTCAGAAAACATATATCCACCATGTCCGTATCCCACAAATTCTTCATCATTAAACATATGACCTGGTCCGTATCCTACAAACTCTCCATCATTATACATGTTTCCTGGTCCATATCCTACAAACTCTTCATCGTTAAACATATGGCCTGGTCCGTATCTAAATCCTTCTTCTACTCCAGATCCTCTAGGATTAAATCCCATTGCAAATACTGTTATACTTCCAAGTATCAAAACCACTAATGCTACTGCTAATATTTTTTTCATTTATCTCACTCCTTGTATTTGTTTTTCTTTTCTTTCTATGTATATATAATACCTTTGAATTGTGAAGGATTTATGACGAAATAAAAATAGAGCACTTTCTTGCCCTATTTTGGTTGAAAATATTAAAGTTAGTTTTATTCAGTTATACAAGATTGATCTCTAAGTCCGTTTCCTCTTTGTCCTCCAGCTCCTTGACCTGCTCCTGCTTGTCCATTACCTCTTGCACCGTTTTGCTGTCCAAAACCTTCACTTTGATTTCTCTGTCCGTAGTTTTCACCTATGTTCATACCTACTCCACTACATGTACCGTCTGCGAAATCTGCTTCCAATTTTCCTAAAGCTTCTTGAGCTTGTTCTTGAGTAATTCTTCCTGCTTCTACCATTTCACCAAGTCTTAGTTCATGTTGTGCTAGCATTACATCGTAAAAGTCTTCATCGTCTACTAAATCTTTAAGTGTTTTTCCTTCTTCTCTTGCTGCATCATATTCTGCTTGTGTTATATCAAATTCTTCCATTAATGCTTCTGAAAAGTTGAATTGATTTGGTCCAAAACCATTTCCATTTCCTAAACCTACACCATTTTCATTTGGTCCTACAGCAAATGCTGTTATACTTCCTAAAATTACTACTACTAAAGCTATTGATAATATTTTTTTCATCTTTCTCTCTCCATTTTCTTTCTTAAGATTTTTGTTTATTTCTTTCTATGTACACATAATAACCTTAAGTTGTGAAGAACTTATGAAGATGAAAAAAATTATTTTAAACTTTCCAATCCTCCAATCAAAACTTTAGTTTCGATATCTTTGGTTTTAAGGAAACTAGATACAATATTAGACCTTATACCTGAAGGGCAAACAACCACTATATCCTTATCTTTAGGTATTTCATTATATCTATCTGAGATTTCTTCTATAGGTATTATCATATCTGTTTCTATGCCATCTTTTGTAGTTTCACTTTTCTTTCTTACATCAAGAATAAAAAACTTTTCTTTTTCTTCTTTGAATTCTTTAGGAGTTATTGTTTCTAAGATATCTGTTTCTTTTCCTTTCTTAATCCAAGATAGTATTCCTCCTGATAAAAAGCTAAGTTCTCCAGTGTATCCAATTCTTCTCATATCATTATTTAGTTTATTTAAGTATTTTGCTTCTCTATTATCACTTATAAATAAAATATCTTCTTCTCTGTCTACTATCCAATTTATGAAAGCGGCAACTTCACCGCCGTGAACATATATAGAATTTTTGATATGATTATTATTATAAGCATGTTGACTTCTTATATCTACTATAGAGGTTTCTACCTTTATATCTTCAGGATACTTAATTTTTAATTGCGGATTGCATTCTAAAGTTTGGTTTGCTTTTAAATTCATTTCTTCCATAAATGAAAAATAGGTCGGTTTATACTGCATTTTTGCATTTATTTCAATAAATTCTTCCAGATTTTTAGCTTGAAGTTTAGGATTATGTTTCCTTTCATATCCTACAGTTGTATAAGGTCTTTCTTCTACATTCTCTCCACAAGCAGATCCTGCTCCATGAGCTGGACATATAATTACATCGTCACCTAATGGGAATATCTTTTCAAAAATACTTTTATAAAGCATCTCTGTCATTTTATCCAAATTTTCTTTACCGTAAAAATCTGCTCTACCTAAAGCTCCATTGAAAATTGTATCTCCAGTGAAAACCATATAAGGATTATCTTTATAATACAATGTATATGACATATGGCCTTTAGTGTGACCAGGTGTATGCAGAGCTTTAATTTTTAATCTATTAATTTTAAATTCATCACCATCATGTATTTTTTCTCCGTATTCATATTTTAAATCTTCGTGTCCTGATATGTATACCTTTGCTCCGGTTAGTTTAGCTAATTGAGTTGTGCCTATTAAGAAATCTTCATTCCTGTGAGTTTCAAATATTTTCTTAATCTTCATTCCTTTTTCTTCAGCAATATCCATGTATATATTAATGTCCTGCTGTGGATCAATTACTATTAATTCATCCTTATCACCTACTAAGTATGAATATTGAGCTATGCTTTCTGTATAAATTCTTTTAAAAAACATGATTATCCTCCTATTTAATTTATTGATTTTTGGTATCTTATAAAAAATTATTTCCTCGGAACTAGATTCTCATACACATTTAAATTTATAGAAATAAAAGTTATAACAACCATTGCAGCAAAAACTCTAGACAATAATGTTCTTTCAATATTGAAAACATAAGATAAATAACGGCCGAAAATCACCTTATATAATATTTATACCAATTTAACTATGTTTTATAAAAAAATTTAGGGAATTATTTTTTTCTTTTTAACTATTTTCAAAGAAATTAGCACCTTGAAAAATATATTCAGGAAGTGATATTATGATGTATAGAGGATTTCGAATGTTTAACGGAGTTGGTATAGTGGGTATACTTTTAGTATCTTTAGTCTTATAAACATACTCAAAAGAGATGGCAAATTTGTCATCTCTTTTAGAAGTTTTATTGAGTTTTAAAAAATTTCTCTTATAATGATTTTCTGATAACTTCTACTTCATAACCATCTGGATCTGTTACAAAATAGTATCTTGGTTTTTCTCCAGGTAATCCCATAAGTTTTGTTACTTTGTAGCCCATTTCTTCATGTTTTTTATGGTAAGCTTCTAAATCAGACGTTCCAACTGCTAAGTGACTAAATCCATCGCCTATAACATAGGGTTTTTCTGGATTATAATTATAAGTAAGTTCAATCTCATAATTTCCTGCTTCGTCAGTTAAAAAAGCCAATGTAAACTTATGCTCTGGAAAATCTTTTCGATTAGTTTCTCTAAAATTTAGAGCATTCTTGTAAAAATCCAAAGATTTTTCAAGATCCATTACCCTTAAACAAGTGTGTAGTAGTGAATATTTCATTTTGATCTCCTTTTTTAACATTATTTATAATTATTTGTTAAATATCCAAACCCGTTGAAAACATTGGGTTTGTTGCTTTTTGTATATATAAATTTCTCTCCCGTAATGGTATAATGTAGGTATTGCTCCAACAAATCCAAAACAGGAGGAAATTTATGTCTGTTAAATGTTCTCAGCTAAATATTGCTGAAATCTTTGATGAATGTCAGGATTTATTTGTCTCTAATAATCCAACCTTCTTCTCTTTTTTAGATGAATGTATCGATTTAGATGAATTCATCCCTTTAGAGTTTTATGATGCCTTTTATTTATCCTTAGGTAGAGATAGGCTTTATCCTTTAAAAGGCTTTTTATCTGCTTTAATTGTTCAAAAGATTTTATCTATTCCTACCGATTCTCTGCTTATTTCTCTTCTTTCTTTGTGCAGGGAACTTCGTGATTTTTGCGGTTTTACAAAGGTTCCTGATGCTCCTTTGTTTACACGGTTTAAACAGGATTTTGCTTTGCATTTAGAGCTTATGTTTTCTAAAATGGTTGATTTTACTGAACCTATTTGCCAAGCTATTGATCCTTTTCTTGCTTCTATTACTATTAATGATACCTCTGGTATTGAGCTTTATGTTAAGGAAAACAATCCTAAGTTTTTAAATGGTCTTATTAAACAGCTTAAATCTTATTACAAGGATAATCCTAATGTTGATCCTTACAAAATGGCTTATGGTATTATGCCTTCTCAGGCTGCTAGTTCTTCTGATGCTAAACAGATGTATATTAATGGTCATTTTTGTTATGCTGATAAGTTTTCCATTATCACTAATGGGCTAGGCATTGTTCGTCATATTTCTTTTTTAGATGATGATTTTAAGAAAAATCATCCTGATATTGAAATTGATAAAAAGTCTGATTCTCCTGATGAAGACAAATCTATCGGTGATTGTTCTGCTTTAAAAGCTGTTTTAGATGATTTTTTTAGTCTTCATCCAGATTTTAATCCTTCTATTTTTCTCGGCGATTCAGCTTTTGATTCTATTAAGACTTATACTTTTCTTAAAGAAGACTTTAAGTTTCAAAAGGTTCTTATCCCTTACAATAAAAGAAATGAGTCTATCCTTAAAAAGGTTGGATACAACGAATATGGTTATCCATTGTGTCCTAATGATTCTACTTTGGTTATGAAGTATAGAGGTCTTTGCCGTGAAAAAGGTCGTTCTGATAGATTTAAGTGGATTTGCCCTAAGGTTCATCTTCAAAAGGGTCAGTGGGTTTGTCTATGTGATAATCCTTGTAGTAGTGCTAAAAAAGGTAGAACCACTTATACCTATGATAATATGAATTTTCGTATTTTCCCTGGTTTACAGCGTGATAGTGACCAGTGGAATAGTCTTTACAAAATTCGTACCGTTATTGAACGTGTAATTAATCATTTGAAAACTAATATGTGTACTTCCGGTAGAAAATCTCGTAATCACCTTACTACTAAAGCTGACGTTTTTATCGCTGGTATTACATCTCAAATCACAGCTATTATTGCTTATAAATTAAGTTGTCCACAACTTATTAGAAGTCTCAAACCTTTAATCGCATAGTCTTCTTATTTTCAATCTATTAATATTTCAATGTTCTTAGATTTATTTGTGTCATTCTTTTTTTGACTTTTTTTCCACTTTCTTCTTCTTTTTTTAAATAGTTATCCACAGTATTTCAATTTTTATTTAACAATTACCTATAATATTATTGTAACAAAAAAGGTTGTAAAGCTATGCCTTACAACCTCTGTTTTCGAACCTGAGAGCTTATGCTTAATAAAAAGCAGTTTCTCCTTCGGTGCTGCCTAATGCAGACTCTTCAGAGTCCCATCAAATTACGATCCATTTGCCTGAGAGTTTCTAAGCTATTTTGGCAAATAACTAATTGCTCCATCGGCTACCATTATTGGTATCTCTCGCAATCATCACTTGGATATTTTGCTAAATTCATTTTTATTATATCATGTTTGTATTTCTTGTACAATTAATTATTTTTTTCACAAGCATATTTTATAAATTCATCCTTACCTAAAGGTCTGCTGTAGTAATATCCCTGTATTTTATAGCATCCTATACTTTTC
>JAWSUU010000110.1:0-8337 GCA_033549325.1 Bacillota bacterium
AAAAGCTGATATAGCATGGAAAATCGAATACCATATACCCTTAATCATACCCAACTCTTTAGTGAAGGTAAAAGATAAAAATATAGCACCTACAACTTCTATTCCTATAGTCATTAATAAAACTCTTTTAGTTAACAGCACTATACCCTGTAAAGTTGTTGCATTTAATTCTTCTCTTATTAACAATCTATCCTTAAGGGTAATTCTTTTTCCTAAAAGAAAGGCTATCAATGTGGCCATCGTCATAATGCCAAGTCCACCTATTTGAATAAGTATTAAAATTACTATCTTACCAAATAAAGTCCAGTGAGCAGCTGTATTAACAACTATTAATCCGGTTACGCATACTGCAGAAGCCGATGTAAAGAGAGCATCTATGAAACCTATACTATTTCCATCAACTGATGCAAAGGGTAGGTTTAAAAGTGTAGCTCCTGCTAATATAGTGATTCCAAACCACAGTATCAAAAAGTGTGAAGGATTTAATTTTAAACTATCATAGTTTTTATTCGGATTATTCATAAAGCCTCCTAAATGTTCACTCATTATTATAGCACTTTATTATTTAATTTAAAAGAAAAAAGACTGCCACTGACAGTCTCTAAAGTAATTTATTTTACTGATTCTACTAAAGTTTTAAACCCTTCTGGGTCGTTTACAGCCATTTCTGAAAGCATTTTTCTATTTATTTCAATATCATTTTGCTTCAAAGCATTTATGAATCTACTGTAAGACAATCCGTGGATTCTTGCAGCTGCATTTATTCTTGTAATCCATAATCTTCTCAAATCTCTTTTTCTTAATTTTCTTCCCGTATACGCATAGGATAAGGACTTCATTACTGCTTGGTTTGCCATTTTAAACTGATTGCTTTTTGCTCCATAGTATCCTTTTGCTAATTTTAATACTTTTTTGTGGTTTTTCTTTGCATTTAAACCTCTTTTTATTCTAGCCATTTATGATCCTCCTCACTATTTGTATGGTATTAACTTTTCTACTCTTTTTTGATCTCCCTCAGACACTAAGGTATTTTTTCTTAAATTTCTAACTCTTTTTGCAGATTTTTTTCCAGTGTTGTGTCCTTTATAAGCTTTTGCTCTTTTTATTTTTCCAGTAGCTGTTTTTTTGAATCTTTTAGCTGCTGATCTTTTAGTTTTTAATTTTGGCATTTCATGTCCTCCTTCTAATTATCTGTTTTTGCACTTAAAAACATAATCATCTGTCTACCTTCCATTTTAGGTCTTTTATCAATGATTGAATACTCTTCAGTTTCTTTAGCAAATTTTTCTAATACTTCTCTTCCCAATTCAGTATGACCCATTTCTCTTCCTCTGAATCTTACAGAAACCTTTACTCTGTCTCCATTTTGTAAAAATTCAATGGCATGTTTAGCTTTATAACCTAAATCATGGTCCTCAATTTTGGGAGAAAGTCTTATTTCTTTTACTTTGATCACCTGTTGTTTTTTCTTTGCTTCTTTTTCTTTTTTCTGCTGTTCATATCTAAATTTTCCATAATCCATAATTCTACATACAGGTGGTTTTCCATTTGGAGCTACTTCTGCTAAGTCCAAACCTTTTTCTATTGCTAATTTTTGGGCTTCTTCAATTGGTAAAATACCTAATTGTTCACCTTCTTGGTCTATAACCCTTACTTTTTTTTCACGAATTTCTTCATTGATCTTAAGTTCTTTAATAATTACACCTCCTAATATAATAAAAAAGACAGCTATATCCGCTATCTTTTAGACGTACTTCACCAAAGATTAATCAGTGTAGTAAATATTAACCTTACTGACTTCTGTCGCAAGGTGAGAAGCGGATACTTCTACTTTATTAACTATTATAGTATATCAGATTTAAAATATTTGTCAATCATTATTTTATATAAGCCATGGGATTAGTATGATTACCGTTGATTCTTACTTCAAAGTGTAGGTGAGGTCCTGTAGACAAACCTGTTGTACCAGACTTAGAAATAACCTGTCCCTTAGTTACCTTCTGTCCCTTTGATACCAGTACACTTGTATTGTGTGCTGAAAGAGTTGAAATTCCACCACCATGATCAACAATTACTATATTGCCATAAGCCCCGTACCAACCAGCATACTGAACTACACCATCATTTGCAGCAACTATATTTTGATTCATAGCCACGCCTACATCTACTCCTGTATGCATTTTTGAGTATCCGTAAATCGGATGCATTCTCATACCGTAAGGCGACGTTACTCTATAATATCCTGGAGATGGCCATGCCATTACACCACCGGCATATTCCATTTCCAACTGTGCTTTATGTATTTCATCTTCTAATCTTTTAGAGTCCGCTAATAATCTATCTTCCTGTGCTTCAAGTTCCTGAATTTTACCCTGCAAACTTCTCATGTAGTCTTCTTTACTTCTACTTACAACTACAATATCATTCTTTTTGCTTTCAACCTCATTTAAAGCAGCAGAAAGACTATTTTTTTCACTTTCTAACTCTGCTTTTAGCATATTAAGTTCGTTGTTTTCAGATTCTAGTCCAGTTAATAGTTCCACATCATTATCAACAATTTTTTGTATCATATCTAGTCTAGTAAGGAAATCACTTAGATCTTCAGCTTCGAATAAAACTTCAACATATCCTAGAGATCCGCCTTTTTTATACATAACTCTTACTCTTTTTTCTAGTAATTCAGTTTTAAGGTTTATCTTTTCTTCGATTTCTTGAATGTTTTTTTCGCACTCAGCAATATTGTTATTCATTTCTTCAATATTAGCACTTAGCTGGTCAATTTCAGAATTTATATTTCTAATTTCACTATCTAGTTTATTGATTTCTTGAGCAACAGAGTTCTTTGCCTGCTTTTCTTGATCTAATTTTTCAAGAATACTTTTTCGCTGTTGTTCAGTATATTGCAAATTATTTTTTAACTCGTCAATTTTAGAAGCACCTGCTGAAACTGTAAAAATAGAAATAATAACTATAACTGTTATTAAAAATCTTAATTTTCTCATCTTTACCTCCTAGACATTCAAGAATTTTTTTAATGATACAATGCTTCCTAATATACCGATACCAATTCCTATAGTCATAAATATTATAAGAATATCCGTTGAAATTGAAGTAGCTGGTATAAATTGAAAAGACAACAAAGGCGCTAATTTCTGATTACCATAACCTACTAAATAATCATAAGCATTTAATACTACTATAGTAGCTATTATAGACCCTAATAAGCCTAATAGCAAGCCTTCAAATAAAAATGGTCCTCTTAAGTATCCATTTGACGCCCCTATATACTGCATTAATCTTATTTCTGTTCTTCTTGAAGCTACAGTTATTTTAATTGTATTTTGAATAATGAAAATACTAATTAAAAGCAAAACAATAATCAATACTGTACCTATTATCTGTACATAGCTTGATGTGCTAATAAGCATGTCAACTGCTTCTTTGTAGTATTTAATCTCTTCAATGCCATACATGTTTTCTACCCCTATTAATACTTCTTCTGAATAGTTAACATCTTCAAGTTGTATAACATAGGTGTTTGGTAGTGGGTTTTTAGTGAATCCATCAAGTAAATCTCCGTCTTCTCCCCAATCTTCTTTCATTTTATTTAATGCATATTCTTTTGATTGATATACTACAGATAAAACACCGTCAAGATCTTTTATATTATTGCCTATTTCCTCGACACGATGATCACCGATATCATCTTCAAGATACACATATATTTCATCAAATTTTTCCTGGGCACTTAATGTTAATGTATTTATGTTCAGAATAAGCAACAAAATCATCCCTAAAATAATAAGTACCGATGCTACTGAGCCAATTGAAGCCAAACTCATAGTTCTATTTCTAAGAATTCCCTGAAATCCCTGCTTAAATGTATTTTTTAAAATTCTAGAAAACATTGTAGTACTCTCCCTCTCTTGTATCTCTTATGATCTTCCCATTTTTTAATTCAATTACTCTTCTTTTCATGTCGTCTACTATCGCCCTGTCGTGAGTTGCCATAATAAGGGTAGTACCTCTTTTATTTATTTCTTTAAATATTTTCATGATTTCATAGGAAGTTTCAGGATCTAAATTTCCTGTAGGTTCGTCTGCAATTATCACCTTTGGTTTATTGGCTACAGCTCTGGCTATTGCAATCCGTTGCTGTTCCCCTCCAGCCAGTTCATTAGGATAGTTGTTTGCTTTATCGCTAAGTCCAACCATGCTTAGAACTGTTGGAATCTCTCTTCTAATTGTTCTCGGATTATGTCCTACTACTTCCATAGCAAATGCAATATTTTCATAAACTGTTTTATTTTCTAATAATCTAAAGTCTTGAAATATTACTCCGATTTTTCTTCTATGGATCGGTACCATTCTGTTAGTAAGATTTGTTATATCTTCTCCATTAAATATTATCTCTCCACTTGTAGGTTCTACTTCCTTTATTAATAATCTTATTAAAGTTGTTTTTCCTGCTCCACTTTTCCCTATTATAAATGAAAAGCTTCCTTCATCTATTTTTAAATTTATATTTTCAACAGCTGTAAATTTATTTTTATAAATTTTTGATACGTCTCTGAACTCGATCATTTGTTCTCCTTCTTCTCAATTATGTTCTTATTACTATTTTACAGGTTTTTAGAGATTTTTTAAACATATTTTTATAAATTTTTCACACTATTTTTACTGAAAATTATTTTTATCAAAAATTTTGGTATCGAAATTTGTCTTTTAATCCTTTTTGGATCTTGAATTAATCTATAAAGCCATTCTAAGCCTAATTTTTGATAAATATCAGGAGCTCTATTAACTTCTCCTGCTAATACATCTATAGTGCCTCCATTACCTATAATGATATTTGCATTTATCTTTTGAATGTTTTTATTTATCCATTTTTCCTGTTTTGGCGAACCAAATCCAACAAACAAAATATTTGTTCCTAATTTATTTATTTGATTAATTATATTTTCTTCTATTCTTTCATATTCAGAATCATTGAAAAAATATCCATGATGATAACCTATAATATTTCTGTACCCTTTGGATTCTAAATTAGATTTTGCTCTTTTTGCTACTCCTGGTTTTCCTCCTAAAAAAAACACCTTGTAGTTTTCATCCTTAGATAATTCTAAAAGTTTCATAGATAAATCAAATCCAGTAACTCTTTCCTCTAAGCCTGCTTTATATATCTTTGAAGCATAAATTAATCCAATACCATCTGGCGTTACTAAATCTCCTGAATTAATAATTTTGCGTAATTTTAAATCTTTTTGACACATCATGATTATTTCTGTATTTGGTGTGAAAATAATTTTCTTCTCTTTAAGTTTTAATGTTTTTTTAATAACTTCTTCAACTTCTTTAGATTTTATATTGTTAACCTTTACTCCTAAAATTGATATTTTATTCATCATTACACCCTTCTAAGAGATTATCTATTATTTTAATATTACTATTTATAGAGTTTTTTAACTCTTTAATTTTATCTTGGTTTAACTCCTTATGTTCAAGTTTATAATTTATCTCATCAAATAGATCATTGACATCAAAATTTTCAATTTGAAAAATCTTATCTTCTCCTATACTTTCCAAAAAACTATCGACTTTGGGATCATATGAAATACCTATAACAGGTATTCCAGCCGCTGTTGCAAATATTAAAGAATGCAGTCTTACTCCAATCATAATATCCAAATTAGCAATATTTTTGTAAATTTCCTGTATTGTGAGTCTTTCTTTAATAACTTTACAGTTTTTAAATTCTTTTTCCAAGTTTTCTAAAATATTTACATCTTCATCGTAATGAAATGGTATAAAAGTGAACTTGTATTTTTCTTCATCAAATTTTTTTATTAATTTCTTAACCTTTTCTACTATATTGCTGTTGTTCCACTTCCTTAATGAAAAACCTATATTGATTTTTTTAGATTTAACTCTAGATATATCTAAATCGTAATTTATTACAGGATCTGCTGAATATAATATATTGTCTCTATTAATACCTAGATTTTCCAGTTCTGTCATAGAATTTTTATCTCTAACAGAAATATAATCAACATTATTTAAAACCTTAGCAGTAATAATTTTATTTATCTTACCATTAATTGGTCCTATCCCCTGACTGAGTAAAGCTATCTTTTTATTTAACAACTTTGCTATAAATATAATATACAGATAATAATATATACTTCTTTTGCTAGTGATATCCTGTAAAAGACTACCTCCCCCAACGATAACAATATCAGAATTATAAATTCCTTTATTAACCTTTGTGAAACTATATCTATCAATGCCTTCTATATCAAATTTCTTTTTTGTTTTATCCGGGTCAGCTGTTAGTATTCTGATATTTGATTTACTGGTTCTCTTCTCTATTATTCTCAGAAACATTTCTAGAATCGCCTCATCACCTATGTTGTTAAATCCGTAATATCCTGCAAGTAATATTTTAGACATAGATCTTCTCCTTTATAGAAATGTATATTTTTTCCAATAAAACTAGTACCATTATTGTTATTAGAACTGTAATAATACTGAATCCTAATGAAAACACCGTTCTTGTCACTGAAAGGTATAGGGGTGTTCTTAAATGAGTGAAGGTATTAATTATTGATGTTATACTTGTTACAGCACCTAATGCAAATACAAATGTTAGTATATCATTTTTTTTGTTTTTAAAATAGACTGCCGCTGCTAAAGAAGGTGCTGCAAATAAGAATTCTTTAATTCTCGGTCTAGCTATCAAATTATTTTCTAAGAAGTTCCTCAAAATCATCTCTATTTGAAGTGGTTCAATATCGGACTCATGGCCAGTTCTTGAAATGTAATAATATCCTACTCCAGCTAATATTATAAAAATAATCCCGTAGTATATTTTTATATTTTTATTTAGAATTTCAATATAAATATTTAATTTGTTATCTTCATTGATCATCTTTTGGATATAAAAAATCATGAAAATCAACATTGGCATCAATTGACTTACTTTCACTCCCCTAAAAATGTCCGCTTCGAGATAATACTTTGTCTGACTTAGAAAAGAAGTAGTTATTAAACCTCCTAGTAATCCTAAAGAAAATATTATAACTAACATTTTTACAGTATTTAATATCAAGCTTTTTGTATTGAAGTTTTCTATTTTTTTTATTTTGTTAATCATAAAGTCAATACTAAAACCTGCATAAACTATCGATGAGGTAAGAGCAAATATTTTCCCCCCAATAGATTTATTATACAGTAAGAGTAATCCTGAAAAAATAATACCAATGAATCCTATAATTAGGTTTGACTTATCACTTATTCTAAAATTTGATTTAAGTAGATACATTCCTAAAATAATTACATTTATAAACATTAAAAAGAGCATAGTTATAGAAAGGGTATTTTTATCAATTTCTTGAATTTCCCCAATTTTAATATTATGATCTGATAACCTTTCGTATAATCTATCAAAAGATTCTTGATATTCTTCCTTATCTGTCATAAACACATTTTTTTCAGTCATGTAAGGCTTAAAGTAAATCAGTCTTATATTTCTCTCTGTAATCCCTCTAAATAATGAATTTTCTATTTCTTCAGTGCCAGTGTAATTGTATTCTCCATATCTTTCTCTAATATAATCCCATATAGAAAATCCTCTAACAGCGTTGTAATTCAAATCGTAAATTAAATTATCAATACCATCTTGTTCAATGTGACCTCTCTGTACAGCTGTTTCTATTAAAACCGGCATTGTATTATTTTCATCCACATATTCATAAAGTTCTCTATAACCCTCTGGATATCCGATGATTGATTTGCCGTGAAAGATCATTAGGCTGGTATCTGCACTAAATTCATCTACTTTTTTTATATAGTTTTCAATTAATTGTTTTGAATAAGGCTTATAATTAATCGGTCTTAACAATAACCCTAAGTTACTTTCTTTAATATCATTAATCTTTTCTTCATCATATCCGATTCCTATATAAATTAACTGAGAATTATAATATGATTGATTCTCTATATATGGTTCTCCTAGATAGTCTAAGTATTTAGTAGTTTCTTCAAGTAAAAGCTCTTTAACACTTCCTTTTAAAACTACATAGTTAACATCTTCATAAGAATAAATAGAATAAAAGTTTTCTTCATATCTTTCTTCCAATCCGTTTACTAGGAAATTATATATTTTATCATTATATAATCTAACTAATAAATCATACTGACCTACTGCACCTTCTTTTATATCATTCTTTAAAGTATCCGGTAGTTTATCAAATATTTCGTATTGTCTTTCGATATTATAAATAATATCTGCATCTACTTCTTTTCCGGATTTCATGAGACTATCTATTGATTCTTCTT
>JAWSUU010000111.1:0-8305 GCA_033549325.1 Bacillota bacterium
AATTTTATAGGACCGCTGTATACTTCAACATCTTTTATCTTTCCATTTTTTAATTTATGTTTAAATTCAAAATGATTTTTTTCTTCTTTTTTTGCTCTTTCCATTTCTTCTTTTACTTCTTCTTTTGAGAATATATTTATATCGGATATTTTCTTGCTTTTTAATTCTTCAACAGTATACCCATAGTATTTGCAGGCGGCTGGATTTGCATCTACTATATGTCCACTTTCTGGATCTATTATTAAAGTGGAAAGATGATTGTTGGTAAAAAGACTTCTGTACCTTGCATCTCCTTCTTCTAAAAGGGACTTTAATTTTTTTTCCTTATTTATATTTAAAATTTTATTTTTTATTATTAATCCAATAATAATTATGCCAATTGGAAAAATAGTAAATACAGGAAATATGATAATAGATAATATATCTTTACCACCATCCATTAAAACTGTTATGGATAGTAGCATAATGGCAGAATTTATAAGAGATAGAGAAAATAAGCTTTTAATAGTGAAACTTATATTTTTTTGAATAATATCATTTAGATATTTTACTCTCCAATAAGTTCCTATTACTGCCGTAATCAATATAAAAGTTATACCTGCTGTAGTTCCAGCACCACCTTCATAAATTCGAAATAATATCGTCATTACAACCGTAATTATAGTAGGAATAAAACCAAAAAATAGAGCTGAAATACTAATAATTATTATTCTTGCATCGAGATAACCACCGGGTACTATAGGTATAGGATTTGCCATAATACCAACACCCATTAGTCCAATAAGGATCCCATATAATATTTTATAATTAATTTTTTCTTTTTCATTACCCATTATAAAGTTTGTGTATAAAAGTGTAAGCGCAATTAAAAAAGAAGTGTTATAAATCAATCCTATGATAATACTATAATCCATGTTTACCCCCGTAAAACCTTTTTAATATATTACCCGAATTACAATATTTTATAATTTTAATAAATAAAATTTTCTTCTAATAAATCTTCCACATCTTTGTTGCTTTTCATATTTAGAGCTTCTTCTGCTACTATTTTAGCTTTTTTATAATCAATTTTCTCTAGAACTTCTCTTATTTTTAATATGCTTGATGCAGACATGCTAAGTTCATCTAATCCGAGGCCAACTAATATTGGTATAATTTTTTCGTTTCCAGCTATTTCTCCACACATCCCAGTCCATTTTCCTTCTTTATGTGAAGCATCAACTATCATTTTTATCAATCTCAATAATGCAGGATTATATGGTTGATAAAGATATGATACTTTTTCGTTCATTCTATCTGCAGCAAAGGTATATTGAATTAAATCGTTGGTACCTATGGAAAAGAAGTCAACTTCTTTAGCAAATTGATCAGCTAATAGAGCAGCTGAAGGCACTTCTATCATAATGCCTACCTCTGTATCTTCATTGAATTCAATTCCTTCTTCAGCTAGTTCATTTTTACAAGTTTCTATCATTTTTTTTGAATCTCTTAATTCTTCTATAGTTGCAATCATTGGAAACATTATCTTTAAATTACCGTATATGCTTGCTCTTAAAAGTGCTCTAATCTGTTCTTTGAATATATCATGTTGTTCCAGACAAAGTCTAATAGCTCTATGTCCGAGAAAAGGATTCATTTCCTTAACATTGTCCATATATTCCACAGATTTATCTCCACCTATGTCTAAAGTTCTTATTATTACAGGTTTTTCTTTCATTTTTTCTAAGACTATTTTATAAGCTTGGAACTGCTCTTCTTCAGAAGGACAATACTGTTTTCCCATAAATAAAAATTCTGTCCTATATAACCCTACACCTTCTCCACCGTTTTTCAACACTCCTTCAACATCCTCCGGCGAACCTATATTTCCTGCTAATTCTATGCTTTTCCCATCTTTAGTTTTTGATTCTTTATTTTTAAACTTCTTTAATTTTTCTTTATATTCACTATATTTGTTTTCTTTTCCTTTATATTCTTTTAGTAGATATTCATCAGGATTCAAAATTACAAGTCCTTCTTTTCCATCTATTATAATAGTATCTCCATCACTGCAGTTTTCCATGATTTTTTTTGTTCCTACCACTGCTGGAATTTCTAACGTTCTTGCCATGATTGCACTGTGGCCAGTTCTTCCTCCGACCTCTGTTGCAAAGCCTTTTACATACCTTTTATTTAGTGATGCTGTATCCGTTGGAGTGAGATCTTCGGCTACAATAATCACTTCTTTTTCTAATAGGCCTGGATCCTTTATTTCTATGTTTAATAAATGCGCAAGAACTCTATCAGATACATCCAGTATGTCTCCTGCTCTTTCCCTCATGTATTCATTATCCATTTCCTTGAAAATATTTACATATTTATCAACTATTTTTTGAAATGCTCTTGCTGAATTTACCCTTTTCTTCTTAATTGTTTCTACAGTTTCGCTGTAAAGTTCCGGATCTTTTAGTATTTCAAGATGAGCATCAAATATTGCTCCGTGTTTTTTATCTATATTTTCCACGGTCTTATCTCTTATTTTTTTTATTTCAGTTTCGCTAATTAGTAGAGCATGATCTAATTTTTCGATTTCTTTATCAATATTGTATATTTTTTCGTTATTAGTTTCTATTTTTTCTTTATGTAGCTTCAAAACTTCACCTATAGAAATTCCGTTACTAGCTGCTATTCCTTTTATAATCATAATTACACCTCAATTTTTCAAGTCTTCTATCTCCGTTTTACTCAACTCATTTTCGCTGCCTAATATTTTATTCGTATACATAAGTATTTTAGCATAATGTTCCATGGATTCAAGTCTATGATAGGCTTCTATTATATCTGCTCCCCAAGTTAAAGCCCCGTGATTTGCCAGTAGCACTCCATTATAGTCATTACAGTAGGGTGCAATTGATTCCGGCACCTCTTCTGTTCCAGGCTTTGCATAAGGTGCGATATGAACTGGTCCTAAAAGCAAAACATTCTCTATCAAAATAGGTTTGGTAAGTTCTATTTTTGCAACTGAAAATGCAGTAGCTACTGGAGGGTGACCATGTACAACTGCACCTACATCTTTGTTTTCCTTGTATACTCTTAGATGCATTTTAATTTCAGAAGTTGGCTTCATTCCTACCCCATTCCAATTACCTTCTAAATCCATCTCTGATATCATATCTTCTGTCATAAAGCCCTTTGATACTCCTGTTGGAGTTGATATGATTTTATTTTCTCCTACTTTCGCAGAGATATTTCCGTCATTTGCCGCGACGAATTCTCTATTATACATTCTTTTGCCAATTTCACAAATCATTTTTTTAGCCTTAAATATATTAGGGTAATTCATATTCATCCTCCATTTAATCTATTAACCCTTATTATAAATGATAAGCATAAAAGATTAAAGTTTAATGTTCATGAAATTTAAAATTGCCTATATAGCTTTGACATTACTATCTTTAGATATTATAATTAAATAAATTATGTGTAATTATAAGGAGAATAAACTATATGGATATTTTTATTGCAAGACAACCAATTTTTACGCCAGAAGAAAAAGTATATGGTTATGAGATACTTTATCGAGAGTCATCAGAAAACAAATTCAATAATACGGAACCCGACAAAGCCACTACTAATGTATTATTAAATACTTTCGAAACCTTCGGTCTGCAAACTCTAACAAATGAAAAGTATGCCTTCATCAACTTTACTGAAAATTTACTTAAAGAAGAAATCATAGATTTATTTCCAAAAAAATATCTAGTAGTTGAATTAAAGTTATCTGCCCTTGAGAATGAAAAAAATCTTCAATATATAAAAAAATTATATAACAACTATATTATTTCTATTGATGATTTTTCAATAGATTTTGATGAAAATTTAATTGCTAAATATGCTAACATAGTAAAAATAGACTTTTATAAATTTGAAAAAGAGGATATTGAAAATATTGCCAATAGACTAAAAAATAAAAAAATTAAGTTATTAGCAGAAAAATTGGAAACACAAGAAGATTTTCAGTTAGCTAAAGATCTAGGCTTCGATTTATTTCAAGGATTCTTTTTTAAGGAACCGGAAATTCTTCTTACTCAGGACTTAGCTCCACTTAAAATTTCTTATCTTCAGCTTTTAATTAAGCTAAACGAAGACGACCTTGACTTGATAGAACTATCCAATATTATTTCTAGAGACTTAGGTTTGACCTATCGTTTATTAAAAATGGTCAACACTTTAGCTTTTAGCTTAAGAAGAGAAGTCGATTCAGTTAAGGATGCATTAATTCTTTTAGGAGAAATTAAAACACGCAAATGGATATCTCTAATAGTTCTTACTGAATTAAGCAACGATAGACCCGAAGAACTAGTTAGAACCTCTTTAGTAAGGGCAAAATTTGCAGAACTTCTTTCTCAAAAAGCAAATATGGCTGAAAAATCAGATGTGCTGTTTCTATCAGGATTGTTTTCTTTAATTGATGTTATACTTAAAAGACCTCTTGATCAAATACTCCATGAATTAAATATATCCAAAGAAGTTAAAGATTCTCTTTTAAATGAAGTAGATGTCTTATATAAATTTTTAAACTTAATTATATCCTATGAAAAAGGAAATTGGGATGAAGTTTCAATGACTGGAAGCGAATTTAATTTAAATACAAAAGATATTTCAGATTGTTATATGAACTCTTTAGCTTGGTACTTAAAAATTTTATAATCAAAATTGACATAAATAACAGAATATGGTATAAATTATATGTTAGCACTCTAAATATTAGAGTGCTAATTATTTAATTTGAAGAAAAGGAGAGATTTAAATGGCAAAGAGAAAATTTAAAGCTGAATCTAAAAGAGTTTTAGATATTATGATTAACTCAATTTATACTCACAAGGAAATATTTTTAAGAGAGTTAATATCTAATGCAAGTGATGCAATTGATAAGATCTACTACAAGGCTCTAACTGATGATAGTTTAGAGTTCGACAAAAGTAACTATTATATAAGAGTTAAAGTCGATAAAGATAGTAGAAAATTAATAATTTCAGATACTGGTATCGGTATGACCAAAGAAGAGTTAGTGGAAAATTTAGGAGTTATTGCTCAAAGTGGATCTTTTAATTTTAAAAATCTAAATAAAGTTAAGGATGGCTATGATATAATTGGACAATTTGGAGTAGGATTTTATTCGTCTTTTATGGTGGCTGATAAGGTTGAAGTTCATACAAGAGCATTAGGGGAAGAAGGTTATATGTGGGTATCAGAAGGTGCCGATGGATATACTATAAAGAACTTTGACAAAGAAAATGTTGGAACGGATATCATTTTAACAATTAAAGAAAATACCGAGGATGATAATTACGATAAATATCTAAATACAAATGAACTTCAACAAATAGTAAAAAAATACTCGGACTTTATCCGTTATCCTATAAAAATGAAAGTTAATAAAACCAGATTAAAAGAGGGAACGGAAGATGAGTATGAAAACTACGCTGAAGTTGAAACTGTAAACAGTATGGTCCCTATTTGGAAAAAGAATAAACTTAATTTAAAAGATGAAGATTATGAAAATTTTTATTCTGAAAAACATTTTGGATTCGATAAACCTTTAAGTCATTTGCATGTAAGTGTGGATGGGGTTATAAGATACAATGCTGTGCTTTTTATTCCGGAAAATATACCTTTCGATTACTACAGTAAAGAGTATGAAAAAGGTCTGGAATTATATTCTAACGGTGTTCTAATAATGAACAGGTGTCCTGATCTGCTACCTGATTATTTTAGCTTCGTAAAAGGTGTTGTAGACTCCGAGGATCTAACTCTAAACTTATCAAGAGAAGTGCTTCAAAAGGATAGACAGCTGCAGTTTATTGCAAAAAATCTTAGAATAAAAATTAAAAAAGAACTTGAAACTATGATGAAACACGATAGAGAAAAATACGAAAAATTCTACAGCTCTTTTGGAAGACAATTAAAGTTCGGTATTTACGACGAATTTGGAAGAGATAAGGATTTCTTAAAGGATCTACTGATGTTTTATTCTTCTAAGAAAGAAAAAATGGTATCATTAGATGAGTACGTGGAAAGTATGCCGGAAGACCAAAACTATATATACTACGCAGCCGGTGAATCTAAGGAAATGCTTAAAAAACTACCTCAAACTGAGTCTATAACCGACAAAGGTTATGAAGTTTTATATTTTACTGAAGATGTAGATGAATTTGCCATTAAAATGTTAGGGGAATTCAAAGAAAAGGAATTTAAATCTGTATCAAGTAGCGACATTGAAATAGATGAAAGTGATGATATTGACGATAATGAAGCAGATGATGAAATTAAAAGAGAAATATTTGAATATATGACTAAATCATTATCCGGAAAAATATCTAAGGTTAAAGCATCAAAAAGACTTAAAAATCATCCTGTATGTCTGTCTAATGAAGGTGATGTTAGTATAGAAATGGAAAAAGTACTTAAAAATATGCCTAACAATCAAAACATAAAAGCTGATAAAATTTTGGAAATAAATATAAATCATAAAGTTTTTGAATCACTAAAAAATGCTTATACGAATGACAAAGACAAATTAGATTTATATACTAATCTTTTATATAACCAGGCTTTATTAATAGAAGGACTTCCTCTTGAAGATCCTGTAGAGTTTTCAAATAATATATCCAAAATTATGGATTAACTTACAAGGATGATGCTAAATTTTAGCATCATCCTTAATTATATTTCTTAATATACTGGCTATTTCTCCTCTGGATATATATTCTTCCGGTCGAAAAGTTCTATCTGGATACCCTGATAAAATTTTCTTTTCAGTTAGATATAATATATCGTTTTTTGCCCAATGCTTATTAATATCGGTAAAAATTTTTCCTTTATTGATTTCATTAATAATTGTTTCAAAAGGAAACTTATCACCAGGACAGAAGGGTTTTCTAATTGGATCAATATCAAAGTGTCCGATTATACTTTCTCTATCAACAGTTACTCTTGTTTTAAAGTTGTCATATATATAGTCTATTATGTAAAGATGTAAATTTATGCTAGATTTCAACTGTTTATCTGTAAGCTCTCCTTTTGTCTTTTCGTATATCCCTTCGTGTTCTATTGATATAGTATATCTATTTGGATTAATATATCTGTTTTTTACTTTCTGGGACTTTGCTTTTTCAATGTATTTTAAATATAAACCATTGCCCCAGGCCATATCTTCTATTTTTACAAATTGATAAATCTCTCCATTTTTGCAAACTAAAAAATGAGCTGAGGATTCATTGTTTTTAATGCTTGTAAACCAATCTATACAGCTTTCTTTACTACCTTGTGATATGTGATTTACAATGGTATCTGGAATTGTCCCTTTTCTACTTGAAAAATTAGTATGTTCATTTCCTACATATGATATTTTATTTTTCATTTTCACCTCCAAAAAAAAACTACCTATTATCTAAATAGGCAGTTTTAATTAAAGTTACTATATTATTTTACACAAATTGCATCAATTTCTACTCTTACATCCTTAGGTAATCTGGATACCTCAACTGCACACCTTGCCGGTTTATGTCCTTCAAAAAAATCTTCATAAACTTTATTCATATAAGTAAATTCATTCATATCCTTTAAGAAAACCTGGCATTTAACAATATTTTCCACCTTGTATCCTGCTTCTTCAACTATTGCCTTTATATTTTTTAAAGATTGTTTAGTCTGCTCTTGAATTGTTTCACCCACTAAGGTCATTGTTTCAGGAACAAATGGAATCTGTCCCGACACATATAAGGTTCCATTGGCTTCAACCCCTTGAGAATAAGGTCCAACTGCCGCTGGTGCATTTTTAGTTTCAACGAATTTCATTTAATATTCCTCCATTAATTTATTTTAAAATACTTAAATTATACTGTATAATTATATCATAAAGGATAATTGCTATCAATAATTGTGCATTTGCTAATTAAATATTTCATAATATTGTACGATATAATATATGATAATAATTAAAGGAGGAGATTTTATGGATAAAAGAAAATATTCTAGAGTTGTTTTTGAGACAAAGGCTTTAATAAGTTTCAACAATAACATAATTGAAGGAAAAGTTGAAAACCTTAGTATGAAAGGGGCTTATATCAAAACTAAAACTCCTGTCAATTTACTAACCGGGGATGAAGTAAACCTTAAATTGAACCTTACCGGAACAACATCTAAATTAGATTTAAATCTAAAGAGCACAATAAAAAGAGTTGATTCTGATGGGTTTGGTATAGAGTTCACATCAATTGATTTAGATTCTTTTACTCATCTAAAAAATATCATAGCTTATAAC
>JAWSUU010000112.1:0-7878 GCA_033549325.1 Bacillota bacterium
TGATATTATTAATATATAGTTCTTTTACATAAACATAAAAATTTCAAAGATGGGTGAAATTAATGAATGCATATACACAAGTAGCTATAGCTTTTATATCAGTAGCTTTATTTGCTAGAATTGCAAAAAAATTAAATAGTTTTTATCCTCCTTTTTACATTTTAGCAGGAATACTTACGGGACCACTTATTCTAAACTGGGTTATTAATGATGAAATTATCGGTTTGCTTTCAGAAATAGGAGTTGTGTTTTTGCTTTTTTATTTAGGTTTTGAGTTTTCACTGCAAACATTATTTGACAGAAAAAAGATATTAATTACTGCAGGAACTATAGATTTCATTATCAACTTTTCTATTGGATTTATACTGGGTAAGTTTTTAGGATTCGATCTTTTTTACAGTTTTGTTTTAGCGGGAATTATTTACATGAGTAGTTCAGGAATTATAACAAAAGCTCTAATTCATCTTAATGCGATCAAGGATCCTGAAGGTGAGCTAGTGATGGGAATCATGGTTTTTGAAGATTTGGTTATGGTAGTTTATCTAGTATTAATCACAACTATTAATAGTCAGCCTAATGGGTTAAATTTAATAAATATAGGAACCGACTTGGGAATTGCTTTGCTTTTTTGCGGTTTACTGGTTCTCATTGGAATCAAGTTTCATCCCCAAATCGATCAATTTTTACAAAGTAAAAGCAAAGAAGTAACACTATTAAGTTTTTTAGGATTAGTTTTTATAGTAACGGCAATAGGGGTGCAACTAGGAGTATCTGAGGCATTAGGAGCTTTCTTTCTTGGCATTGCTATTTCACAGGGAGAAAGCAAAAAGAAAATTGAAAAAACTGCTTTAAAATTCAGAGATATATTTGGAAGCATATATTTTTTCTATTTTGGCATGAAGTTTTATCTGGAAGGACTAGGACAATATACTAAGTGGATTATAATTGCAATTTTACTTGCAAGTCTTGGTAAAATAATAACAGGCTTTATAATTAGTAAAATATCGAAATGCTCTATTAGTAAAGGTAGGTTTATAGGTCTAGTTACCTTGTCAAGAGGAGAGTTTTCTTTAGTAATTGCAGGCATTGTGGGTAGTAGTGTTTTTCCATTTGAATCTTTTGCTGTGGTTTTAATTATTTCTACAGCACTTATTAGTACAACTGGATTTCGTATTTTTGATATTTTATGTGAGTATAAAAGTATATGTCTTCTTGAAGAAAAACCAATGGATTGACAAGTATATCAAAGATCGAAAGGTCTTTCTTTAGCTTATAAATTAATACTTGAAATAATTCTGAAAATTTAATACAATATAATAAAAGTAAATATAAAAGAAATTTTATTTTTTTTTACCACGAATGTAACCGGTTACATTATAAAGAAGGTGAAACTATGACGGTAACAATAAGAGATGTTTCAAAAAAAAGCGGTTATTCTGTTGCAACTGTATCAAGGGTTATTAACGACAGTGATTTAGTTACAGAAGAAACAAAGAAAAAAGTTGGACAGGTAATAGAAGAATTAGGATTTGTTCCTAATAATACAGCAAGAGGATTATCAACAAGAAAATCATTTGCTATTGGAATGATAGTGCCAAATATATCTAATCCTTTTTTTGGAGAATTAATAAAAGGTGCAGAAGAAGCTGCAGGAGAAAAAGGATTTAATATTATAATTTTAAATTCAAGCTATAATAATGAAAAAACAATTAAAGACATTATGATACTAAAAAGTAGAAATGTAGACGGAATAATAATGTCAAGTGCTGACTTTGATGAAAGTATATACAATACATTAGTAGAAAACAACATACCTTTTGTTTTAACAGGACCTGTATCATCAAATCATGAAATTAATTATGTTTCTATTGATAATCTCGAGGGTGCCAAAAAAGCAACAGAACATTTAGTAAAATTAGGTCATAAAAGAATTGGATATATGGCTGGAGACTATGCAAGTTATTTAAATAAACTTCGTTTACAGGGTTATTCAGAGACTCTTAAAGCTAACAATATTAAAACCGATGAAAACTTAATATTCCAAGAAAATGTAGAAAAAAATATTATCAAATTAATAAACATGAAACCTAGTGAAAGACCTACAGCTATTTTTACCTTTAACGACTATATGGCTTTGGAATATATGGAGAAGCTAGAAGAAAAAGGAATAAAAATACCTGAAGATATTGCAGTAGTAGGTTTTGACAATATTAAAATGGCATCTTACTATTCTATAGGACTTACGACTGTAGATAATAGACAGGAAGAATTCGGAAGAAAAAGTTTTGAACTATTGTTAAACATAATAAAAGATAAAAATGAAGAAACACATCAAATTATAACAAAACCAAAATTGATTATAAGAAAAACATGCGGAGCAAAATCTAAAAATTAATACATTAGAAGAAGGAGAAACTATGGATAAGTTAATAAAAAAATATGTAGAGGAATTAAAAAAAGAAAAACTTCTCTTACCGGCATGGTATGAAGATGGGAAAATTATAATGCTGGACCAAGTTAAATTACCGGAGGAAGTCTATGTCGAATTAAAAACAAGTGAAGAAATTGGTAAAGCTATAAAAGATATGATAATAAGAGGTTCAGGAGCAATAGCTTTAGCAGGTATCTACGGTATACTTATGGAAACTTTTAACACAAAAGGAAATGCGGAAAATATAAAAAAAGCTGGTGAATACTTAAAAGCAACAAGACCAACAGCTGTAAATATGCATCAAACAGTAGATTCATTGACTAGAGGTATAGATGAACTCGATTCTGAAAGCTTAATACAAGAAATTCAAACAAGATCAATTGATATTATGAAAAAACAGCTTGAAGTGGAAAAACAGATAGGTAAAAACGGAGCGGATTTAATCAAAGATGGTGAAACAATTCTAACTATTTGTCATGCTGGAGGAGTCGCTGGGTTTGGATTTGGTGGAAGAACACTATCAGTTTTTAGAACTGCAGTCGCACAGGGCAAAAATATAAAAGTAATAGCTTGTGAGACGAGACCCTATTTACAGGGAGCGAGAATTACTGCTTGGGAATTAAAAAAACTTGGAATCCCTGTAACATTAATAACGGACAACATGGTTGGAGCTATAGCTCAAAAAGGAATGTTTGACAGAGTAATTACCGGATCAGACAGGTTGGCAGTAAATGGTGATACCGCAAACAAAATCGGAACCTATATGATTTCATTAGTAGCAAAAGCTCACAATATACCTTTCCATATCTCTACATCCAAGTATAACATAGATTTAAACTCAGAAAATGGTAAAAACATCGAAATTGAAATGAGAGACAGTGAAGAAGTTGTGTATATAAACGGAGAGAGAATTACTGTAGAAGGAGTAGAAGCCTTATATCCTGGGTTTGACATTACTCCAAATGAAAATATCACAGCTATTATAACGGAAGCGGGAGCTTTAACAAGACCTTTTAAAGATAAATTGATTAAACTAGCTAAAGAAGCTTAAGGAGGATTAAAATGAGTAATAATAAAGATTGGAAATCAGAAGCGGAAAGACCGGAATTAGAAGGAAAATTACAGTATCATATAAGATGCAAACCTGGAGATGTTGCAGAAACAGTATTACTACCGGGAGACCCAGACAGAGTACCAAAGATGTCAAAGCTGTGGGATGAATCAAAAGAAATAGCAGCATATAGAGAACACGTTACTCATACAGGAAAATATAAAGGAATGAATATATCTGCATGTTCTACAGGCGCTGGTGGAGGCTCTACATCAAGTGCTTTAGAAGAATTAGCTGAAGTTGGTGCCAAGAGATTCATAAGGGTAGGTACAACGTCAGCAATACAGGAGCATATTAAACCGGGAGATTTGATTATTTCATCAGGAGCAGTTAGATACGATGGTACAAGCGAAAATTACGTTAACTTAAACTATCCAGCTATAGCAGACTATGAAGTGACGGCTGCTTTAATTGAGGCTTGTGAAAAACTTGGATACACTTATCATGTCGGTATTACCGCTACAACAGCTTCATTTTTCTGTGGACAAAACAGACCGGGATTTGGTGGATACAGACAGAGCTGGTTTGAAGATAGATATCAAGATTTAAGGGCAGCAAATGTAATAAACTATGAAATGGAAGCAGCTACTGTACTTACCCTTTCAAGTTTATTTAAGATAAAAGCAGGAGCGATTTTTGCAGTTGTTGGAAACAGAGTTACTGATGAATTTGTTTACGGTGGAGTAGAAAAAAGTATCGATGCAGCTACTGAGGCCGCATTAATTTTAGATAAATGGCAAAAATTAAAAGAAAAACATAATAAAGAATACTGGTATCCATCATTGGGTCAGGAAAAATAAGGAGAAAAATATGAATCTTAATGAATTAAAAAAAGAACTAATAGAATACAGTAGAAAGTGCTACGAAAGAAATATGATTGTTGCAACTGGAGGAAATATAAGCTGCAGAGTACCGGGAGAAGATGCGATTTTAATTAAAGGTTCCGGAAGTGCTTTTAGAGATATGACTGAATACGATATTGTAAAGATAGATTTAGATGGAAACCACTTAGAAGGTGATGGTAAAAAATCTAAAGAATGGAGATTTCATGCAGGTATTTACAAAGAAAGACCAGATGTAAATGTAGTAATTCATGTACACCCGCCTTATGCAACAGCTATAGCGGCAAATCATGAAGAACTGCCTTTGATTACTAATCATGCAAAAATTTACTTAAAAAAAGTTCCAACAATCGATACAGCTGGGTCCGGATCTGAACTTCTTTCCGAATATGTAATTAAAGAATTTAAGGATGAAGAAAGAGTGGCTATACTAATGAAAGAACATGGAATAACTGCTGTAGGTACAAACTTTAAAAAAGCTTTTAATATGGCTGAGATGGTTGAAGATACAGCTCAGATAGTATTATTTAGCAAACTATAAAATTAGGAGGTCTAAATGAAAATAGCAATAATCGGAGGAACAGGATTATACGATACAAGTTTTTTAAATAATCCAAAAGAAGAAATAATAGAAACAGAATATGGAAAAACCAAGGTATATAGGTCAAAAATTGATGATAGAGAATTAATATTTTTACCAAGACACGGTATACAACATGGAGTACTGGCTTATCAGGTAAATTATCATGCAAACATGAAAGCTTTAGAACAACTTGGCATTAAAAAAGCTATAGCAATGAACGCCGTTGGTTCTTTAAATCCCGATATGGAGGTAGGGGATTTGGTACTGATAGATCAATTTATGGATTTTGCATTGAATAGAAAATCTACCTTTGGAGAGCATTCTGTTAATATGACGAATCCCTACTGTCCAAAGTTAAGATCTGAGTTTATTAAATCAGCTGAAAAGCTGGACATAGAACTTCATGAAAAAGGAAACTACTTATGTACCGGTGGACCTAGATATGAAACAGCTTTAGAAGTAAAAGTATTTAGAAGCTGGGGAATGGATGTTGTTGGTATGACAAATTCAACAGAAGCAACCTTAGCAAGAGAATTAGGAATATGTTACTCAACAGTAAACCTTGTAACAGATATGGCAGCTGGAATTACTGAAGTAGAACCAGATTTAGCATTACACAGAAAAGTAGTATCAGATAATATAGACAAATTAAAAAAACTGTTATTTACTACAGCAATGAATGTAGAGGATTATGATGACTGTATGTGTCAGGATTTATACAAAAAAGCAGTAGAAGCAAGAAAGTAGTAAATTTATACACCTGGGATAAAAACCGGGTGTATTTTTAAAAAGGAGGAAAAATGATATCTGCAGAAATAATAAAAAAATTACCTAAAATTGACCTTCACTGTCATCTAAGTGGAAGCATTAGACCTGAAACTATTTTTGATATTGCTGTGAAAGAAGGTATAGAGGTACCAACTGATAAAATTGAAAAATTTAAGAAACACGTACAGGTTGATAATGATTGTAAATCATTAAAGGAATATTTAACTAAATTCGACTTCAATTTGATGGTTATGCAAAAATCAGAATACATTGAAAGAATAACCTATGAATTACTTCAGGATACGGCAAAACAAAATGTAAAATATATTGAAATAAGGTTTGCTCCAATGCTCCACATGGATCAGGGTTTGACTATTGAAAATGCAGTAGAAGCTGTAATAAAAGGTATGAGAAAAGGACAAGAAGAATTAGACATTAAGGCCAACTTGATTTTAATATGTATGCGTCATCATAGCCCCAAAAAGAGTATTGAAATTGTAGAAAAAGCTTCATTATATCTTGGGAAAGGTGTAGTAGGAGTAGATTTAGCAGGAAATGAACATGACTTTGAACCAGCTATACACGAAGAAGCATTTAAACTTGCTAAAGATAAAGGACTTCATAGAACAGTTCATGCGGGAGAAACAGGAATTCCTAAAAACATAGTTATTTCAGTAGAAAAACTTTTTGCTGAAAGAATAGGTCATGGAGTTTACGCCTATCAAGATGAGAAGGTGTTGGAGTATGTAAAAAATCACAAAATCCCTTTAGAACAGTGTTTAACCAGCAACCTTCAGACAAATGCAGTTGAAACCTTCGAAGAACATCCCATTAAATCATATTTAGACCAGGGTGTTGTCGTTACTGTAAACACAGATAATATGACTGTCTCCAATACAGATTTAAATAAAGAATATGTCAGACTGATAAAGCATCAAAACTTCACTTTAAAAGATATAAAAAAAACATTTATGAATTCTGTAGAAGTGTCTTTCATGGAAGAAGAGGAAAAATCAAAATTAAAAGAAAAGATGGAAAAAGAAATTGATTCCATAATAAAAAGCCAAAGGTAAATAAATAACTTTGGCTTGATTTCTTATTTTAGATATTGAAAATGTTATTAAAAACATTTTCGAACTCTTTTTTTTGAACTGTAGATTTTTTAAGTTCATGTTTCATGGAATCTCTTAAATAAGGGATTATTTTTTCAATTTCTTTCCTAATCAACTTTTCATCTATGGTAGTTAATTCTCTGTTTTTCATAACAAACTTACCGTTTATTAAAACATGTTTTGTCTGTAATGTAGAAGTGTTTAGAATTAGTTGATTTGCTAATGATTCATCTAAAATGTTTAGAAAATTATTTTTGTCTACTATTACAATATCTGCCGAATTATTTTCTTTAAGACAACCAATAGATGTTGAAAAGTTTAAAATTTTATCAGTATTTTTTGTAATGAAATCGTAAGCTTGTTTTTGATTAGGCCAATTTTTGTAATTAGTATCATTGATCCTGTGTACTAATAAAAACAATCTTAATATTTCAAGCATATTATGATTTGTACCGCAGTTTAACCCATCGGAACCTAATGCAATGTTGATTTTTCTTTTGAGATATTTTTTTAAAGGAAACACACCGCTTCCTAAAAATAAATTGCTTGAAGGATTTGATATTACAGATGCCTGGTGATCAGCAATTGAGTCAAGATCATTATCGTCTACCCAAATACTGTGAGCTAAAGAAGTATGTTCATTTAGTAGATCATAATTTTTTAATCTTTGAAGTGGAGAAATAAGTCCATCATCAGCAGATAGCTTTTGCCATTTAGTCTCATAGAAATGAGAATGTATATTTAGATTATATTTTTTAGCTAATGCAGATACAGATTCCAGTAGTTCATCATCAATTCTTTGAGGAGAATTGATACCTAAAATTACTTTAGTTACTTCATTTATGTTATTGTGAAATTTACTTATGAAAGATTCATAAAATTCAACATATTCTTCTGGTGAAAAAAAAGATGATGAACTATTATTATCCTTATTGACACCATGGAGAATATTTCTGTCTTTTATATTATGTATCATAGGAGTTAAAGCTGATTTAAAACCTGAATCTTTATAGCTATCTCCAATAGTTTCA
>JAWSUU010000112.1:7888-8262 GCA_033549325.1 Bacillota bacterium
TCAGCGAATTTTAGATGAGGGATATGATCGATACATGTAGTAACACCCATCTTAATCATTTCAGCAGCACCTAATAAAGTTGAAAGGCGATGATCATCGCCTTTCAAAATTCCACCTAAAGCAACAGTATCATTTGACCATATTTCTAGAGGTTCTCCCCATGATGTTCCTTTTAGTATATTGGTATAAGAGTGATAGTGACTGTTTACCATTCCAGGCAGAACAAAATCACCTTGTAAATCTAATATCTCGGTATTGTTATCATAATTTAGATTTTGACCAATTTCTAATATTTTATTATCAGAAATCTTTATATCTAAATTCTCAAATTCAATATTTTCTTTTTTTTGGATTAAAACTTTTCCATTTTTTAA
>JAWSUU010000113.1:0-4362 GCA_033549325.1 Bacillota bacterium
CTGCGCCGCAGCCAGTTCGGCCTCGGCCGCCCGGGTCTTTTCGCTGCCCAGCGCCTGGTCGTCCTGGTAGCGCTGACGGTCCTTTTTTTAATTATATTATAAAAAGCTATATATTACAATTAATTAATATATAGCTTTTGGCAATAATATCCAACGAACAGTAATTAAATATAATCATAGATGATTTTATATTATGTTATAATATAAAAGTTTTAGGGTAACAATATTAAATAGAGGAGTGATTTTATGGAATATAAAAAATTTGGTAATAAATACGTGCTTAGAATGGACAAAGGTGAGGAAGTAGTAGAAACATTAAAAAAATTCTGTGAAAAAGAAAATATAAGATTAGGTTGGTTGAAAGGTCTAGGAGCAGTTAATAAAGCTACCATTGGATTATTTGAAACTAAAATCAAAGAATATCACTCGGTAAATCTAGAAGGAGATTTTGAAATAACTAGTTTACTGGGAAACATTTCAAGAATGGATGGAGAAGTCTATTTACATCTCCATATAAATTTAGCTGATGAAAAATACAATACTCAAGGTGGTCATTTGAGTAAAGCTGTTATAAGTGCCACAGGTGAATTCATAATTGAAGAAATTGACGGAGAAGTAGGTAGAGAATTCAACGACGAAGCAGGTTTAAATCTATATAAATTCCAATAGATTTAAAGCAGGACGAAAATGTCCTGCTTTATTTTTATAATTTTGCTAAAGCTTGTTCAAAATCATTAATTATATCATCTACATCATCAAGACCTGCAGACAATCTAAGCAACCCTTTTGATATATTTGCTTTATTTAATTCCTCAGCAGTTAAAGCTCTATGTGAAGTTTTTGCAGGATAAGATAATGTTGTTGTTACTCCTGCTAGACTTGGGACTAATTTAACTTTTTCTAAATGTCTAATTAAGTCGAAAGCTCCTTTTTCACCATTTTTTAATTCGAAACTGAGCATACCTCCAAAAAGATCTTTATCAAAAATATTCTTGCTTAAATCATTGTATTTAGAAGATTTTAAACCAGGATAGTAAACATTAGAAATTTCATCTTTGCTTAATAGATACTCAGCAAGTTTCATAGCATTCATTGAATGTTCTCTTACTCGCAACTCTAAAGTCCTCAAACTTCTAGTCAATAACCAGGCATCTGATGGACTCATCATAGGTCCGTATAGAGTTCCAAGTTTTTCTATTTTATCAATTATTTGTCTACTTGAAACCACTACTCCGGCAGTTACGTCGCTGTGGCCGCAGATGTATTTAGTGGCACTGTGAACAACTATATCAGCTCCGAATTCTAAAGGACGACATATGACAGGGGAAGCAAAAGTATTATCTATTATCACAACAGCTCCGTGATTATGAGCAGTTTCGGAAATTGACTTTATATCTGCAACTTCCATCATAGGGTTAGAAATAGTTTCTATATAGACAAACTTTGTATTAAATTTAAACAAATTATCAATGTCCGTTGAAGTATCAGTAAAGGTTACATCTATATTGAATTTTTTCAATTCTTCTTTTAAGAAGGTGTAAGTTCCGCCGTATAGAACATTTGATGCAATAATATGATCTCCTGACCTTACCTGAGATAGAATTGAAAGTGTAATTGCAGCCATACCTGAAGAAAAAACTGCAGCAGCTTCTCCAGACTCAATAGAACTCATTATTTCCTTTAATAATTCATGATTTGGATTACCATTTCTTGAGTAAATATATCCCGATGATTCTCCGCTGTATACCTTATCTAAAGATTCAACGTCATCAAATACAAATGCAGAGCTCATAGTTATTGACGGAGATTTCGAACTAGATACAGATTCTAATCCTTTCTCCCCAAGATGGGTTAGTTTGGTACTTAATTTATCATTCACTTATAAAACCTCCTTGAAATAATATTTATAAAGTAAGTATATTACAATAAAAATTAACCTACAAGAAATATATACAATAATAAAGTAAATATTAATTCCCCTTTTTCTATACTGGTAATTTAGCACATCAAATAATATAATATAATTAACAATTATTTTAGGAGAGAGAAAATTGAAAAAAATTAATACAGTATATTTTAGTCCCACAGGTACAACTCAAAAAATAGTAACTTCAATAAGAAATGGATTAGGGGAAATTTACAGAGAATATAACATAACTCTTGAAAAGAACAGAAGAGACTTAATAGAGTTTAATGATGATGACCTGGTCATATTTGGAGTACCGGTGTACTCAGGAAGAGTACCTGATTTAATATTAGAATACTTTAATAAGATAAAGGGTTACGATACAAAGGCAGTTTTTGTTGTAGTATATGGAAATAGAGACTATGACGATGCATTACTTGAACTAAAGGATATATTTGAAAGCAAGGGTTTTGAAACTATAGCATCAGCTGCATTTATTGGAGAACATTCATATACAGAAAAAGTTGCTGAGAATCGTCCGGATGAAGAAGATATAAAAACAGCTTTAAATTTTGGAACTTCGATTAAAGATAAAATCATTAGTGATGATATAAAACCACTAAAGATAAAAGGCAATTATCCCTACAGAGAGAAAAAAACTGGAGATCGGATAATACCTGAAACTAAGGATTCCTGCATAAAGTGCGGTATATGTGCTGAAAATTGCCCTACTGTAGCAATCGATTTTAATGATTATTATTCAATTAATAAAGAAAAATGTATTAGATGCTGCAGTTGTATAAAAAAATGTCCAGTTAATGCAAAGGGTTTTAATTATGATAGAATAGACAAAATGAAAAAATATCTTATTGATAATTTTGGTGAAGAAAGAAAAGAACCGGTTATATTTATTTAGTACAAGAGGTGACTTATGCAGACACAAAAAAGATTAAGTGAAGCTTATGAAAATGCTAGAATTGAATATTTTGATGAAAATTCCAAGTATGTTTTTATGAGCGATGCTCACAGAGGGGATGGAAGGCATTCAGATGAATTTACAAAAAATAGAAATATATTTATCCATGCTTTAAAACATTACAATAAAAAAGGATTTACATATGTTGAAGTAGGAGATGGTGATGAGTTGTGGGAGCATCCGAAGGCGTGGCATATAAAGAATGCTCACTACGAAGTTTTCGAACAAATAAGAAGCTTATATAAGGATGATAGATTTATAATGCTTTACGGAAATCATAATATCTATCTTAAAAACCCCGAGTATGTAAAAAAACACTATTATTCATATTTCAATAATTATACTAAGAAAAAAAAAGAATTTCTTTACGGGATAAAACCCGAAGAATCATTATTACTAAAAAACAAAAAAACTGGGCAAGAGATATTAGTAGTTCACGGACATCAAGGAGATTTTTCCAACGATCAAATCTGGTATTTGACTATGCTTTCCTTAAAGTATTTTTGGAGATACCTCCATGCATTCGGGATAAAAAATCCAGCAAGTCCTATTAAAAATACAACCAAAAGACATAGGATAGAAAATAATATCACAAAATGGATAAAAGAAAACAATAAAATGGTAATATGTGCTCATACCCATAGGTTTAAATATCCAAGGGAGGATGAGTATCCATATTTTAATACAGGATGTTGTATTTATCCAACTACTATTACAGCTATTGAATTAGAAGAAGGGGTAGTTAAGATTGTTAGATGGAAGGTAAAAACAAATGAAGTTGGAAATTTATATGTAGATAGAAAAATAATTAGAGGACCGGATCCAGTATCAAAATTTGATTTTAGAAAAAAAGGAGTCTAAATGTTTAAATATCTTATTAATCATGAAAAGCAAATACTAAAAATACTTGAATCAAGTAATTTAGAAAATTTAGAAGAAGTAATAAAAGACCATTTAAACAAGATAAGTTTTCTGCAGCATGAAAGATTGATTCATTTAATTGTTACTGCTGTAATTGGATTAATTTTGATTATGATTTTTGTGGCCGCCTTATTTACTCAAATTTATATGCTTTACATGATATCTGTAGTAATTATAGTCATAGAAATTTTCTATATTAGACATTATTACTTAATGGAAAATGGAGTACAAAGAATGTATAAACTTTATGATAGGTTAAGAGAAAGAAAATCAACTATCTAGCTAGGTAGTTGATTTTCTTTTATATTTTCCAACTTACAAATGATAATAACTGTCAATTAATCAGGTTTAAATGTATATTTTTCAAAAATTCGGATATATAAAGTAGTATGATACTGAAAAGGAGGAAAAATGTCAGAAAAAATAAGTGAAGAAACATACAGCAAATTATTGGCAGATCAGCAGGATGAAATTACAGCTTATCATCTTTACCACAAAATTGCTGATTTTGTAAAAGATGAAGAAAATAAAGAGATTGTTCGTGCAGTGGCTGAAGATG
>JAWSUU010000113.1:4372-8258 GCA_033549325.1 Bacillota bacterium
AACACTATAATCAGTTAAAAGAAATTACTAAAAAAGAACTCAAACCTGAAAAATTCAAAATATTTTTGTTTTATTGGATTACTAAAATATTTGGTATAACTTTTGGGATTAAACTACTTGAAAGAAGTGAAGCTCAAGCAATTACATCTTATCAAGAAAAAACAGAAGAAAATGTAAAAGGGCTTGAAGAAATAGTAAGAGATGAAAAGAGACATGAGGATGAGCTTATAAACATGATAAATGAAGAAAGGCTAAACTATATGGGCTCGGTTGTTCTTGGTCTAAATGATGCCCTAGTTGAGCTTACAGGGGCACTAGCAGGGTATACATTTGCCTTTCAGAATACCAGACTTATAGCGCTTACAGGTCTGATAACTGGAATAAGTGCTTCCTTTTCTATGGCAGCCAGCGAGTATTTAGCTAAAAAGCATGAAGAAGGACAGGATGCTGTCAAATCCTCAATATATACAGGAATAGCCTATGTAATTACAGTGGTGTTTTTAATACTACCCTTTTTATTAATAGGAAATCCTTTTGTAAGTCTTATTACCACTTTAGTTGTTGCAGTTTTAATAATATTTTTATTTAACTACTACATTTCAATTGCAAAAGATTATAATTTCAAAAAAAGATTCGGTGAAATGGCAGCAATATCTTTAGGAGTTGCAGCAATATCATTTTTAATTGGTATCATAATCAAACAATTTATAGGAGTAGATATATAAAAAGGAGAATTTATGAAAATTGAAGCTAAAAGTATTAACGAATATATAGAAAAACTACCAGAAGAGAGAAAAAAAGCAGTTGAGAAATTAAGAGATATAGCTAATAAATCTTTACCTAAAGAAATTAAAGAAGAGCTATCTTACGGGATGATTGGATATGTCGTACCTCACAAAATATATCCAAAAGGTTATCATGTAAGTCCGAAAAAACCATTACCATTAGTAAGTATTGCATCTCAAAAAAGACATATAGCCCTTTATCATATGGGAATATATATGTTCCCTGAGGTATTAGAATGGTTTAAAGAAGAATACAGCAAGAGAGTGGATACAAAACTGGATATGGGAAAAAGCTGTATAAGATTTAAAAATCCGGATAAAATCCCTTACGACTTATTAGAAGAACTATTTAGGAAAATAACAGTAGAAGAATATATTAAGAAATATGAAGTTATAATCTCTTAGCACCATAGATTGACTAAAAAATAACGAATAAAAACTTATTGTTCTTTTTTCAATATATTTACTTTGTATATTTTTAGGAGTATAATCAAATTAACAAATGAATAATTGCTTTAATATATTACATATTAAAGGTAGCAGTAGTACGAATATGAATTTGGACGCTTAGTGTATTCGTATTTGCCAATAGCGTAACCGGCCGAGAGGGCGGTTTTTTGCTGTTTTCAAGGTAAAAAATAAAGATGAAAAATGGAGGTGTGTTTTCTTATTTCTTAGAATCAAAAAATAAAAAAAGGAGTGTTAAAAATGAAGAAGAAATTGTCGATTCTAACAGCGGTGGTAATGATAATGACTTTATTTATGGTACCTGCTTTTGCAGAAGATAACCTTATAGTGAACGGAGATTTTGAAGGTGGAAATACTGGTTTTACATCAGAGTATACATATCATGATTCAACTGATATAAATACTAATGGTTTATGGGATCCTTTTATGTATACCGTAGGAACAAATCCAAGTCTATATCATGAACGATGGAGCTCTTTTTGCGATCATACTATAGATGGTGATAAAATGATGATCGTGAATGCTGAGGATGATGTAACTACTGAAAAAGAAATTTGGTCTCAAGAAGTAGATTTAGAACCATGCGAAGCAGTGTCTGATTTCACTTTATATGCAGGTCAATTCTGGGAAATCGGAAAAGTACTAGTTAAGACAGAAGAAGGAAAAGTATGTGTAAAACTTGTTTTAATTGATGAAGAGGCTATAGATGAAGGATGGCTTATCACTGAAGTACATGCAGCAGTAGGAGCAACTCCATATGATATACCTCAAAAAAACGGTAATCCTATACCAGGTCAATTCCCTATAAACGAAAAAATAGACCCTGGAGTTTTAGAAACAGAATGGTTCTGTTTAGATTACGACTGGAAAATTGGAGTACCATTAAGAATAGCAGCCCATGCTGTTGTTGCACAGAGTGAATGTATAATAAATGCAGAAGCTCCTTACGGAGGCAGTAGAGTAGTAGAAGCTTTTCAAGGTTTAAAATATGATTATACTGCAGTTAAAGCAGAAAGATCAGTTCCTGAAAATGCTTTAGTATACGAAATTGGTCACAGTGAAAACTACTTTTATAGTTTAGGATTTATGGAAGATAGAGAAGGATATCCAGAAACATCCTGGATAGTAATAGAATTTGATAATCCTATTACCAATGGAGAGGGTAATGATTTGACGATTATTGAAGATACTTGGGGATTACCATATCCTGTAGAAATGGCTGAGGTATTTGTAAGTAACGATGGTGTTAATTGGCTTAGTTTAGGATTTGCAGACAATCAAACACCGATAAATGCTTACCATACTGAAACTCAGTTTGATTTGCCAGTTGGTATGGAATATGCAACCTATGTTAAAGTAAAAGATATGTCAGTAAGATCAGATTTTGATGCTAAATATCCAGCACAAGCAGCTACTTTAGATGGGTTTGACCTTAATGTAGTTTTAGCTCTTCATAATAATGTAACTTGTGATGAAGATAGCGAAACAGCTTGGGGAGGAGACGAAGAATTTAATGGAAGAAATTGGGCTAGGTATATAGAATACACACCTTATGAATGTTCAAATGATTATGAACTATCAATGTGGTTTGCAAATTCATATCCAATAGGACCAGCTTTGCTGGAAATTTTCATCAATGATATTTCTATTGGAACAGCCGATTTAAATCAAATTTCCAATCTAATTATCGGTCAATGGAAGCAGTATAAATTCAACTGGGATGGTACAGGTGAAGAAACGGCAAAAATCACAATAAAGGATAAAACATCTCAATATACTGGTTATGATTTTTGTATAGATGACATAGTATTTGTTAAAAAATAATATATCAATTTAAATTATGGGAGGTAGAAATACCTCCTGTTTTTAATTGAAAATAATTTGTCATTATGATTTAATGATAATAGATAATTGAATACAATCATGGAGGTTATTATGATTAAAAATTTTGAAGAACTTTTTAAAGAAATAAAAGAAAAAGGACCTAAGAAAATAGCTGTAGCATGTGCAGAAGATGTAGACGTACTAAAGGCAGTAGATAATGCAAAAAAACAGGGCATAGCAGAGGCTGTGCTCATTGGTAATCAAGAAATGATAGAAGCCAATGCAGCAGAAAACGAAATACACTTATCTGAATACGAAATAATAGATATTAACGATATGAAAGCTGCTTCAATGAAAGCTGTAGAATTGGTGTCATCGGGAAAAGCGGATATGGTGATGAAAGGATTGGTGGATACGTCAATATTCCTAAAAGCCGTATTGGATAAAGAAAAAGGCTTAAGAACGGGGAATGTTCTGTCTCACGTAGCTTTGTTTGACGTTCCATCTTACCACAAATTTTTAGTTGTTACTGATGCTGCTATGAATATTGAACCGGACTTGGAAGCAAAGAAAATGATTATAGAAAACTCCCTTATGGTAACTAAAGCTTTAGGAATAGCTATGCCAAAGGTAGCAGCTCTATGTGCTAAAGAAAAGGTAAATCCGAAGATGCCGGCAACTGTTGAAGCAGATAAACTTCAAAGAATGAATGAAGCAGGAGAAATTAAAGAATGTCAGGTGGCGGGACCTTTAGCATTAGACAATGCTGTATCAGTAGAGGCTGCTAAACTAAAGGGTATAGATCATCC
>JAWSUU010000114.1:0-8242 GCA_033549325.1 Bacillota bacterium
TATTGAAAAATACCTTGAAACCCTTGAAAATGAACGTTTTTAAATAAACAAAGAGTGTCTTACTTGACACTACTATAATTAACCAGAGGATGATTGCTATGAAAAAGAAAATACTATTTAGATTTTTTCTAATAATATTCATTGTATCTATAGGCTTATTAATTAACACATATTACAAATCATATAAAGCTGATAAATTATACAGTGAAGCAAGAGATATGTATTATAAGAATATAGAAGAAGTCTTGGATGAGAAAATAAATAATAATCAAGTAGAACCAGAACCTTCTGAAGAAACCGAAAATTCCGAAGAAGGTACAAAAGAAGTAGTTGAAAACCCTCCTGAAGAATCTGAAGAAGAGAATTATGAGGAGGATCCTATTCAACAGGAACCTCAGCAGGAAGTAAATCAAATAAGTCAAGAGGATGTAGCTTTCGAAGAAAATGTTATTGGATGGCTAAATGTAGATGGAACTAAAATAGATTATCCAGTAGTTCAGGCTGATGATAATGATTATTATCTTAATCATAACTATAAGGGAGAGAGAGATTCTTACGGTTCAATATACATGGATTTTAGAAATGTAAGTATAGCAAGAGATGACAATATAATAATATACGGTCATAAAATTAGAGATGGTTCCATGTTTTCAGATTTAGCAATGTACACAAATGAAGGGACCTATAAAGAATATTTTAAAAATAATGATACTATAACCCTGGATTATAATGGTGAAAGAACTACTTGGGAGATATATTCAGCTTATGTAGTTAATCTTAACAGTGAAGATTATCATTTATATACAATATTTAAAGATAGAGAAAATTATAAAGAATTCATACAAAAATCAAAAGATAGATCCTTAGTCAAAAAAAACATAGATATAACTGAAAATGATACCGTGATATCTTTAGTTACCTGTAATTTTTGGTATGATAATGCCAGAGTTATACTACATGGAAAATTAATAGAATAAAAAATCCAGCTTTAAGCTGGATTTTTAATTTGCATTCTCTATATTAAAAAACTCAAAAGGTTCAATGAAATCCATTAGATTATAACTACCGTAGGTATCTAAAGGTTCTCCATTATATGTAAGGTTAATGCTTTCAACTTCTTCAATACTTGTAAAAGAATAAAGAAAACTATCTATTAACATATTTTGCATACTGAGACTATTTGAATGTAAGTCCGTAATTTTTTTATCGAAATCCAGTGTTAACTGATTTCCTTCTAGTGATGCATTATTTATATTGATATTATTCAATAATTGAAAATAACCGTTGCTATTATCTTTAATGAAAGAATAAATTCTTTCAACTTGTTCTTCTAAAGGTACACCCTCGTCTAATAAAATACTTTTTTCGCTTAAGTAAAACCTTTCTCCAACTAGTACAGGAATATATACATTAATATCATCAGGATAAGGAATTGATGTCCTAATGTTTATTCCATTAAACCAGGTATCCTGGACTAAATTATCAAAAGTAAATCTTATTCTTGATGAGTTTGGCATTTGTGAAAAAGTCTTAAGGAAAGAATAGAATGCATTCTCGCTGTACTCACCTTGATAAACCTCAGAGTCTCTTGGTATATCAATATATATTACTCCATCTCTTAAAATTATATAATTTACATTTTCTATTGGGGAAGTTAGATTATTATCTAAAGGACCTTTCAACAATTCTTCTTCAATTACATTATGTAGCAAATCTGATGAATCAACAAATCTGTAAACTGGAACTAGATCGTAGTTACGTGTTTGGAAATATAATTTAATAGGAGTAAGTCCATTAGATTCATTTGTTCCAAGTTGATAATCACCTTTTAATTGATAATTTACAGTTAACTCTAACTCATCAGATAGATTATTTTCTCCTAATGCAGTAAAAACAAACTTATAATCACCATAAGATAAATCTAAATTTTCATTAGAAATATTTACAATTATATTTAAAGGTTTATCATAAACAATTGTAGTTTTACTAAAGTCATAATTTAAATTTTCAAGATCAATCAAATTGCCGTTATCAAAAACTTCCAATTCTAACATAGTATTTGGATTAAAATAGATTTCTCTTTCCGAATTAGTTTCCAGTACTAAATTTATTTTTGAAGGATCATTAAATTCATTACCGGTTTTAGATTTTAAAGAAAGATAAATATTTTCATCAATATCTTCGATATCAACAACACTACTAAAATCCATAGGTGATAAAAATATTGGTAAAGTTGATGCACTAAATACTATTATTCCAATTATAATGAGATTTTTTAATACTTTCATAGTTCACTCCTATAGTTACTGATAGTTATTATACAATAAAAATGAATAAATTTAAATACAGCACCTGCAAATAAATGATATAATAAACTATAAAATTATAAAAGGATGTGTAATAATGGCAAAACCTATTAAAAAAGGAGAAATAACTAATATAGAAATTATAGATTTAAACTTTAGAGGTCAGGGAGTTGGTAAAATAGATAACTATGTAATTTTTGTAAATAACACTCTACCCGGAGATAAAGTAAAGATAAAAATATCAAAAGCTATTTCTAAATATGCAGTTGGAGAAGTCGTAGAATATATAGAAAGATCCGAAAAATTCGAGAATCCGGAGTGTCCATATTTTTACGATTGTGGAGGCTGCCAAATCATGCATATGAAATATGAAGAACAGCTAAACTATAAAAGGGACATATTGATAAATGAACTAAACAGGAATAACTTAGAGAATATAGAAAATATTAAAATTAAAGATACCATAGGAATGGAGAAACCTTACAGGTATAGAAATAAAGGGGCATTTCCACTAAACATAAGGAATGGGAAACTCCTAATAGGTCCCTATGAAAAGGCAAGTCACAATATAGTAAACATAGATGATTGCCTGATACAAAATCAATGGACAGAAGAGATAATAGATGTATTAAGAGTTATTATAATTAAAAACAACATTTCTATATACAATGAAAGAACCCATAAGGGTGCAATAAGACATATATTAATGAGAAATAACCAAGATGGTGAAATAATGCTGGTAATTGTAAGTAAAGATAACATAAAAAATAAACTTAATAAATTTACAGATCAAATAACTAAAAAAATACCCAATATTAAATCATTTTTTTTAAATATTAATGATGAAAAGACTAACAGAATACTAGGAAAAAAAAATATATTGTTATATGGTGATGAATATATTAAAGATAATATTTTTGATCTTAAATTCAAAGTATTTCCACATACATTTTTTCAAGTTAACCATACACAGACGGATAAACTATACAATAAGGCATTGGATTATGCAGATATAAATAATACTGATATAGTTTATGATTTATACTGCGGTGTAGGTACTATATCTCTTTTAGCAGCTCAAAAAGCTAAAGAAGTTCATGGAATAGAGATAGTAAAAGAATCTATCAAAAGTGCTGAAGAAAATAAGAAAGAAAATGAAGTTAAAAATGTAAATTTTCATCTTGGAAGTGTTGAAGATGTATTTCCAAAACTATATAACAAGGGTATAAAGGCAGATGTAGTAATATTAGATCCACCAAGAAAAGGATGCGAAGAATCAGTACTAAGTACAATAAATGAAATGAATCCTAAAAAAATAGTTTATGTATCATGTAATCCATCAACATTAACTAGAGACTTAGAAATATTAAATAGTTACGGATATAACATTAATGAAATACAACCTGTGGATATGTTTCCCCATAGTGTTCATATTGAAACGGTAAGTTTGCTCAAAAATTAGCATAATATCATTCAGACTCAGGAAGAATCTTTAATGTAATACAACCTGACATCAAAGAATCCGACTGAAAGGAAGGATGATTGACAAAAGAAGTCTGAGTATGATGTAAGATTTGGTATGATAAATAGACAACGAATAATATAATAAAATCAAAACTTTATTAAACTAACTAATTTGAAAAATATTAGGAAAGGAGTCCTCATGGGAACCAAAGAAAAAGCAACACAAAAATTTCCAGTAGTGGGAATAGGTGCATCTGCAGGAGGGGTGGCTGCATTTGAAGAATTTTTTAAAGGCATGCAAAAGGATAAAAACCCCGATATGGTTTTCGTCTTGATACAACATTTAGCTCCGGATCATAAAAGTATGCTAACAGAAATAATAGAACGATATACTAACATGCCGGTTTTTCAAGTGGAAGATGGAATGGTAATTAAGCCTAATTGTGTGTATATTATTCCACCCAATAAAAATATGGCTTTAATAAATGGTACCCTCCAACTTTTCGAGATCACTTCTCCAAGAGGACAAAATATGCCCATTGATTACTTTTTTCGTTCTTTAGCTAATGATCAGGAAGAAAAAGCCCTATGTATAGTTTTGTCAGGAACAGGAAGCGATGGAACCTTAGGTCTTAGAGAGATTAAAGGAAAAGGTGGGATTGCTATTGCACAGAGCATAGATAGTGCGGAATATGATGGTATGCCTACAAGTGCAATTGCAACAGGTATGGTGGATTATCAACTACCTCCAAATGAGATGATAAATCATCTGGTATCCTATGTATCCCATGCCAGTTTGATTGCTGATAATTCAGTTGATACAAATTTACTAGATAAAGAAAATTTACTCAAGAAGATTTTCCTGCTAATACGAAACAAAACTGGGCATGATTTTTCAAAATACAAGCTAAGTATGATTAAAAGACGTATTGAAAGACGATTAGCCGTGAATAAAATAGAAAATATGGATGAGTATATTAAATTTTTGCAACATACATCTGCAGAAATTGAGGTTCTAATAAGTGATTTGTTGATTGGAGTTACGAGTTTTTTTAGAGATAAAGAAGCTTTTGCAAAGTTAGAAGAGGAAATAATTCCTAAGCTTTTAAAAGACAGGCCTGCAAATTCAACAATTAGAATTTGGTGTGCCGGTTGTTCTACCGGTGAGGAAGCTTACTCTATTGCCATTTTATTTAATGAGCATATAGAGAAACTTAAAAGGAGATATAACGTACAAATTTTTGCAACTGATATTGATCAAAAAGCTGTTGCAGTAGCGAGATCAGGCATTTATCCAAGCAGCATTATTGAAGATTTGACACCAGAAAGAATTGAAAGATTTTTTGTCTTGGAGCCTGGAAATTCTTCCTATCGTATAAGAAAATCTATCAAAGAAATGCTCATTTTTTCCGAGCAGAGTATTATTAAAGATCCACCTTTTTCAAAACTTGATTTGATTTCTTGTAGAAATCTAATGATTTATCTGGATAATGAGGTTCAAGAAAAGCTTATACCGTTATTCCATTATGCTCTTAGACCAAATGGAATACTATTTTTAGGGACTTCAGAAACAGTAGGAAACTTTGAAATGTTGTTTGATGTTTTGGATCGAAAATTGAAATTTTATCGACGTAAGGAAGATGTCAAGGGTATAAAAAGAAAAATTCCGAGTCAGATTTTAGCGCCATCGGTAGAGAAAGAGGTATCTGATAAATCGATTATACATAAAACTAATTACAGTCAGCAACCTACCCTACAAGAAATCACAGAACAAGCTACTCTTAAAGAAAATTCAATTTCCGGAATTTTGGTTAATGAAAAGGGCGATATTTTATATTTGCATGGTAGAACTGGAATGTTTTTGGAACCAAGCCAAGGAGAAGTTTGTGTTAATAATGTAATAAAGATGGCTAGAGAAGGTTTAAAACAAGAATTGCAAATTGCTTTTAAAAACTGTATTGAAAACAATGAAATCTATCGGATAAAAAAGATAAAAGTTAAAACAAACGGACACTTTACCGAAGCTAATCTTACGATAAAACCAGTAAAAACAGGCACAATTTCTACAAAAAAACAACCCTTTTACATTATATTACTCCAGGAAGTAAAAGAACAAGAAATAAAAAGAAAAACTGATGTTGATGAGGAGTTAGCAACTTTTGAATCAGATGATTATATTGAAGAATTGAAAACTGAGATACGGAGAAAAGATGAATATATAAAAGCGGCAAACGAAGAACTCGAAATATCAAATGAAGAACTTAAATCATCAAATGAAGAAATGCAGTCTGTAAATGAGGAACTTCAGTCCACCATTGAAGAACTTGAAACATCTAAAGAAGAGTTACAATCAATGAACGAAGAGCTTTCAACGGTTAATTCTGAACTAAAAATTAAATTACATGACTTAACCCAGGTAAGTAATGATATGAATAATCTGTTATCCGGTACAAATATCGCAACGATTTTTCTTGATCATCAACAAAACATATTAAGGTTCACACCAACTGCTACTGAAATCATAAATCTTATTTCAAGCGATATTGGAAGACCCGTATCTGATATTTCATCTAATTTAGTAGGATATAACGAATTGACTACCCATGTAAAAAAAGTTCTAGATACTTTGATTGTTAAAAGAGAAGAAGTTCAGACATCAGATGGCAATTGGTATGAAATGATTATACAACCATACCGAACTATCGAAAATGTGATTGAAGGTGCTGTACTAACCTTTGTAGATATTACTGAAGCTAAAATAGCCAAAGATAAGCTTGCAGTATCCGAATTGAGTTATCGAAAATTATTTGAAACAGCTCAAGAAGGCATTATGATTTTAGATGGTGTCACTGGAAAAATTAAGAAGATTAATCCATATTTAATTGAACTTTTAGGTTATTCAGAAGAAAAACTATTAGGAAAAAAAATCTGGACTATAGGTTTATTGAAAGATATCGTTGAAAATAAGGAAAATTTTTCAAAATTGCAAGAGAAGAAATATATGCGATATGATGATTTTTCCCTTGGAACTGCTTATGGTACAAAGATATTTGTTGAATTTATAAGCAATGCATATGAAATTAACAAGACAAAATTCATACAATGTAATATTAGAGTGGCAAATGATTTTAAAAAATCTTAGTAAGGTGAAAGGTAAGGTGTATCATGAAATAGGAAAATACTTTGAAATCACAGCTTATTCTCCTAACAAAAAACAAGTAGCAGCAATTTTTAATGATATAACAAAACGAAAGCTCAGCGAAGATAAGCTACAATATTTAACCATTCATGACCATCTTACAGACTTATATAATAGAAGATATTATGAAAAAAAGCTAAAAGAATTAGACACAGAAGAAAATTTGCCTTTGTCTATTATCATGTTTGATGTCAATAAATTAAAGCTAATCAACGATTCTTTTGGACACGAAATGGGAGATGAGCTCATTAAGAAGGCGTCAGAAACAATAAAAAAAGTATGCAGAGAAGAAGACTTTGTTGCTAGAATTGGAGGAGATGAATTTGTACTTGTATTACCGAAAACTTCAAAAGATGAAACTGTAAAAATTGCAAATCGAATTAACGAATTAACATCGAAAGAAATCGTTGCAAACATAGAATTGTCTATTTCCTGTGGATATGATACAAAAGAACTTGAAATAGAATCAATTTTAGAAGTTTTCGTAAATGCTGAAAATCATATGTACAAGAATAAAATATATGACCGAACCAGCATAAAGAGTAAAACCATAGAACTAATCATGAGTTCATTGTTTGAGAAAAGCAAACAAGAAACACGACATTCAATTAGAGTAAGCAGTATTTGCCAAGCTATTGCAGCAAAATTGAATTTAGATCAAAATACCATTGATCAAATGAGAGACGCCGGATTTTTACATGATATTGGTAAAATTGGAATAGATGTAAGAATTTTAAACAAGAAGGAAAGGTTAACCAGTACAGAAAAAATAGAGATTGAAAAACATCCTGAAATCGGTTGGAGGCTTTTGAATTCTATAAATGAATTTACGGAGTTAGCACAATATGTCATGCACCATCATGAAAAGTGGGACGGTAGTGGATATCCGAATGGACTCAAGGGAGAAGCAATAGAACTTGAATCTAGGATTATTTCCGTTGCTGAAGCTTATGATGCAATGACAAGCAATAGAAGTTATGATAAAAAGCTAACTAAGAAGGAGGCTGTTAAGGAGTTGACGAAATTTTCAGGAACGCAACTAGACCCTAAAATTGTGGAAGTTTTCCTTGAACTTGTTTTATCTGAAAACAATAATATCTAAGATGATATAATTTAATTCTGTTCTATTAATAATTAGATTAATAAAAATATAAACTGTGAATTCAATTTAACTTAATTTTCAAAGGAGTATATAAATGATAAAATATCCATTACCGATAAAAAAAGGAGATACCATAGGTATTTGTGCACCATCATCAGGTGTTACAGGTGT
>JAWSUU010000115.1:0-7975 GCA_033549325.1 Bacillota bacterium
GTGTCTTCATAATAGCGTTGATAAGCTTCTATTGTATCAAATATTTTGTTATTAATGGCTTCAAAGGTCGTGTTGTCTCTCCACTCTGGAATTTTAAGTAGGTGCTCCTTTGTAAGTCCATAAACGAAATCAAATTGAGGCTCTAATATCTCATATTCAATTCTTGGAGGGGCATCTTTTGCTAGGAGAGAATCTTGACGGTAAACTTTTTCGGAAAGAAAGAGAGTCCTATTTATTTCTCTTTCATATGAATAATAATCATAGTCAATTTGGCCGTATAAATCTTCACTGGTAAGAGGAATTTCATCGCTATAAAGCCTGAATTCATGACTTTCTGTTTTACTAAGCTGCCAATTAACGGTCCTATAACTCGAATCAGACCTCCCGCTGAGTCCGAATTGCATGATGAATGACATAAGTAAAGCAATATAAGCAATATCAGCTATAATAAGTACTGAAATAGAGAACACTTTATTTTTGGTAGCAGATGCTTTTTTCTTCTTAAAATATTTTATTGATGACCAAAATATAATCATCAGAATTGGCATTTGTGCTATAGGGAGAAATAAACCGAATCCTCCTATTTCATAAAGGAGATGTAACAATAAGTAACCTAAGCTACCGAATACGAAAACCATATAGATGATATCAACAATTTTATACACTATACTACTGTTCTTTGCACATTCTCCGCCAAGAGCAATTGACTTCTCAGAACGTCTAATCCAAATAAAGTAAGTCATCAATGAATACACTGAATATAAGATAATCGATAAAATCATAGAAGTAGTTAATAATCGAATAGGATCTGATAAATAATCTATTGGATTTAATTGAAAAGAATTGAACTGGACAATCAAATTAAGTGCAAAGACTAAAATCATAGCAATCATAGATGGAAGATAAGTCTTTCTCATGCATTTTTTGATATTTTCAAATTTCTCTTTTTCGTCTGTTTCAAAAGGTATTGGATTATCAGCTTCGCTGCTAAAAATTTGCATTTGATTAAATTGAGTTACAAAATTCCAACCTGCAACTTTTGCATAATCAAAATATGTTTGTTGGTTTTCTGTAATGTTGGGATTGAACACAGAACCTTCAGAAAAATATGTAACAGTGTATTTTAATTTCTGCGGTGTTCCTTTTCTAAATGTCCAAAAAAAAGGTCCACACTTCTCAAGAAATAGTCCCTTTGCTGCTAGTTTCTCCAATTTGTTCTCCACATCTTCATAACGATCAAACCTAAAATTCATTATTCTTTTTGTTTTATCCTTCATTATTGGTCACCACTTTTTACTAACCTTTCATAGTCATTTTTTAATTCTGTCACTCGAATATATTCTTTTTCAAGCATTTCTTTACCAAGGCTTGTTATAATATAATTTTTTTTCCGATTTTCGATTTTGGTTTCTATAATAATTTTTTCTTTTACAAATTTATCCAATAAGCTGTATAGGGTTCCCGGTCCAATGATTACTCTTCCATTCGTAAGTTCTTCTACCTTTTTCATAATATCAACACCACAGCTCTCCTGTGTTAGACAAATAAGTATATAGAACATTTGCTCTGTTAAAGTTTGATATTTTTCTCTCGCCATAAGATCACCTCACACAGTATCGAACATCGATACTTTACTTTCTACATCGTAACATCGAACATCGATATTGTCAATGCTTTAAAACAGAATCCATAGTAAATCTGTTCATATACATAAAAAATTCCACCCTTGAATTAACTCATAGCAAATAGTGGAATTTTTATTATTAATAATATTCTTTTAAATTTTTAGAGAGGTTATGATTTACTGGTACTTGTATCCATATTCAAAGGCTTCTTCATTTTCTTTAATAAATTTTTCCGGTACATTCTCCTTAATAGTATCCAACCAAATTTCCTTATCTATATCCATGTTCTTGGCTAATATACCTAAAATCATAATATTTGCTACTTTATCCGTACCAATTTTTTTGCTTTCCTTAATAGCATTTAATGATATTACCTTATGGTTTTGTGATAGTTCCTCAATTATATTTGGAGGATATTCTTCCTGTTCGGATATTACAGGAACTGGAGGTATTTTGTAGTCATTTAGAATTACAAGACTGCCATCTTTCATAGATGTTTTCCATCGGTAAGCTTCTAATAGCTCCATACCTATAAGTATATTTCCTTCTCCTGGAGGAATATTTGGAGAGTGAACTTTTTTACCTATTTTCACACTTCCCCATACCATACCACCTCTTTGAGCTAGACCAACAACGTCATTGCTTTTTACTTCGTATCCGCTTTTCAATGCGGCTTGGCAGATTATATTAGTGGTAAGAATAAGACCTTGACCACCTACACCACCGATCACAATATTATATTTACTCATCTTTACCCTCCTTTACTTTTTTGATTGCATTTACAGGGCAAACTTGAGCGCAAACTGAGCAACCTACACACATGTCAGTATTAATAAAAGATTTCAAATCATCAATACCTTTGTATTCTCTCATAGCTATTGGTGGACAGTTTGTTTTAACACAGGTTCTACATCCTATACATACCTTAGGATCAACATAGAAAGGTGTCTCTTTTATCTTAAAGTTCAAGGCACAAGGTCTCGTAGTTATAATAATTGAAAGACCTTCTCGTTTAATTTCTTCTTTTATTGTTTTAGAAGCTTCATCATATTTGAATTGATCTACTGTAAGCACTCTTTCAAAGCCCATTTCTTTTACTAAACCTTCTATACTTACATTCATATCATATTGGTCACCATATCTACCAGTGCTTCCCGTCGGTTGACCACCTGTCATTGCAGTAAGTCCATTGTCTAGTATAAGTAAGGTCATATTGTACTTAGGATCCATCTGGTGAAGCATGTTAAGTAAACTAGGCATTCCTGAGTGGTAGAAGGTACCGTCTCCAATTACAGCAACTAATGGTTTTTTTTCGCCTTTTTTCTCGTATGCCTTTGACATTCCCTTCATTATACCTATGCTGGCACCCATACTAATACTGCAGTTTAGTACTTCTAATGGTGGTAATACAGCCATTGTGTAACATCCTATATCTCCTATTACCCCTACCTTAGCTTTTTTTAAAATATCAAAAACTGGTCTGTGAGGGCATCCTGCGCAGAACATAGGAACTCTTGCTGTAACCGCTTCTTCATTTTGAGTAATTTGATATTTTTCTTCTTTTACTACTCCTGCTTCTTTCAAACCTTTTTCAATATCTTCTGTATTTAATTCACCGGTAAAGCTGAAAAACTCTGTACCCTTACAGGAAATACCGTTGATTTTTAGCTCATCTTCTATAAAAGGCATCATTTCTTCAATTACAATTATTTCTTTGTATTCTTTACTAAGCTCCTTTAACCTTTTTACAGGAAGAGGATAAACCATACCTAATTTAAATATACTTACATCAAGATCTAATTCTTTTAGATTAGGATACATAATACCAGAAGTAATAATAAGGACATCTTTACTGCTTCCTTCTTCTAAGCTATTAATATCAATAGTATTAGCAACTTCTGATAATTTTTCTAGACGTTCTTTCATAACGTACTGTTTTTCGTAGGTGTTTGGAGGAAGCATTCCGTAATCTTTTAATTCACCGTTAAATCCTGATATTTCTACTTTTTCTCTTTCTTGAAGTTCTACTTTGCTTCTCGAGTGGCAGAGTCTGCTTGTAATCCTGAGCATAAAGGGACTGTTGTATTCTTCGCTCATTTTAAGACCAAGTTTCACAAAGTCTTTAGCTTCCTGGCTGTCGCTAGGATCAAGAATAGCAAATTTTGCAAATTTACCGAAAATTCTGTTGTCCTGTTCGTTTTGAGAGCTAAGCATACCAGGATCATCTCCTGATACAAGTAAAAATCCGCCGTTGATTTTAGTTTGAGTGAAAGTCATAAGAGGATCTGCAGCTATGTTCATACCAACATGCTTCATAGATACTAAAGTCCTGGCACCGGCAAAAGAAGCACCTATACCCACTTCTAAAGCTACTTTCTCATTTACAGAAAATTCAGAATAAATACCTGGATATTCCGTGTTTAAACTGTGCACGATTTCTACTGTGGGAGAACCTGGAAAGCTTGAGGCAACTGATCCTCCACCTTCATAAAAACCTCTAGCTATAGCAGAATTTCCCGACATTATTTCATATTTTTTCTTTTCCAATGGTACACCTCCTTACAATATATATACCCAAGTTGGTTACGGATATTTATTAATTCAATTTCTAATTTTTTTTAAAATTTCAAGTCTTTCTTTTAAATTATTGTTTAAATTCAAAATATCGCCTCCTTATATTTACATTATACATTAAAATTAACGCTATATGAATTGAAGATAATTTTACCCTCTGATATAATTGTTTAAAAGATTTTAAACAGGGGAGAATTCATGGATAGAAAAATAGTTACCACATCATGTGCCTACGACTGCGGAGGTAGATGCATACTTAAAGTAGAAGTAGAAAATGGAAAGGCAGTTAAAATAACTTCTGAAAAAGGCAGCGGATATAAAAAGCTAAATGCCTGTATAAGGGGCAGAAATAACTTAGAAAAGTTATATCATCCAGATAGACTTAAATACCCTTTAAAAAGAGTGGGAGAAAGAGGTTCAGGGAAATTTGAAAGAATATCCTGGTATGAAGCTTTAGATATAATAAAAGAAAATATAGAAAGAATTACTAAGAAATATGGATCTAAATCCAAATACATACACTATTCTACCGGTCAAATGGGAGTAATGAATGAAAAAGATTTTTTCAGAAGACTTATGTGTGTTTACAGCGGAGGTTTTTTAGACTACGAAAACTCCTACAGCACCGGGTGTATAGCAAAAGCTACACCATATACCTACGGTACTGCTCTTACCGGTAGCAGTAGAGATAACTGGCTTCAGGCAAAGCTTATAATATTAATGGGACACAATCCAGCAGAAACAGTATTCGACACAAATACTATGTATTATCTTCTAAAAGCTAAAGAAAAGGGAGCAAAGATTGTAGTAATAGATCCAAGAAATTCCGATACGGTTAGAGCTTTAGCAGATGAGTGGATACCTATTAAACCAACTACGGACAATGCACTTTTTGATGCAATAACTTATGTGATGATAAAAGAAAATCTCTACGACAAAAAATTTGTAGATAAGTACTGTCTAGGATTTGATGAAGACCATATACCGGGGGATATTCCTGAGCATAACTCTTTAAAATCATATATTTTAGGACTTTCCGACGGAGTAGAAAAAACTCCTAAATGGGCTGAAAAAATAACGGGAATCCCCGAAGAAAATATAGTAAAACTAGCAAGACAATATGCAACTATGAAACCTGCAGCACTAATTCAGGGATACGGATCTCAAAGACATGCCAATGGAGAGCAGGCAGTAAGAGGAGCAACAGTGCTGGCATCTATTACCGGAAATGTAGGAAAATACGGAGGATGGGCAGCTGGACCGGGGTATCATGCTGAATTTGCAGTAGAAGGCATACCATACACAAATAATGTAAAAGAAAAAATCCCTGTATTTACCTGGATAGATGAGGTAGAAAAAGGAAATATAAAGTTTATAGGAAATTTTGCAGGGAATTGTCTAATAAACCAACATTCAGATATAAATAGAACTAAAGAAATATTAAAAGATGAGAATCTGTGTGAATTTATTCTTACTACAGAGCATTTTATGACATCATCAGCAGAGTATTCAGACCTAATCCTTCCAGGAGATGACTTTCTAGAAAGAGATGATATAGTTACCGCCTGGGGAGTTACAGACTATGCTTTTTTTCAAAACAAAGTAGTAGAACCGGAATACGAAAGAAAACTGGGATATGACTGGATTTTTGAACTATCTAGAAGGTTAGGAGTAGAAGAAGAATTTTCTCAAGGTCGAAGCTATCAAGATTGGCTTAAATATATAGTAAATAAAACTAAAGATAGACATAATGACTTTCCAACTTATGAAGAATTTAAAAACCAGGTATTATATGAAAAGGGAAGAGATAGGACTTATGTGGCATTTGAAAAACAGATTAAAAACTTCGATAACAATAAATTTTTAACACCTTCTGGAAAGATAGAGATATTTTCAAAAAGACTTTATGACATGAAAGATCCGGAAATCCCGGCAATACCTAAATACGTAAAGACTTGGGAAGGACCGGAAGACGAGTTGAGAGAAAAGTATCCTCTTCAACTCTTTGGATGGCACAGTAAGAAAAGTGTAAATTCAATATTTAACAACTTTAATGAAGAGACCATGGGAGACCTAGGTAAACATAGACTTTGGATAAATGTGGAAGATGCAGAAGATAGAAAAATCAAAGATGGTGATAAGGTAAAAGTATTTAACAGTAGAGGACAACTTATCATAGAAGCAAGAGTTACTGATAAAATTATGAAAGGTGTAGCTGCTATGCCCCAGGGAGGCTGGTACAAACCAGATGAAAAAGGACTGGATAAAGGAGCTAATATAAATGTACTTACAAAACAGCATCCTACCCCTTTAGCTAAAGGAAATCCTCAGCATACAAACCTGGTGGAAGTTGAAAAATATTAAAATTTAGTAATTAATGGAACAAATTTACACTCCAATTTGTCTAAGTAAGTAGGAGGCGGTTTAAATGAAAAAGATTTTCATAGTGCTTTTGATAGCTGTACTTGTATTTAATCTAGGAGCTTGTACAGTAAAAGAACCGGAAGTTGAAATTAACGAAGAAGAAATAAGTGAAGGTGTTACAGACAGCAACTCTGAATTTGCAGTAGATATATTTAAAGAACTAAACGGTAAAGATTTGGAAAACAATGTGTTTATTTCTCCATTTAGCATATCAACAGCTCTTACTATGACCTACAATGGAGCAGTAGGTCAAACAAAAGAAGAAATGGAAGAAGCTCTAAGGTATAGGAATATAGATATAAAAGAAGTTAATAATACCTATAAAAATCTAATACCTTATCTATCAAATGTAGATAAAGATGTAGAAATAGATATCAGCAACTCAATATGGTACAGAGAAGGAGAAGGCATAAAAGAAGAATTTTTATCTACCAATACTGATGTATTTGATGCAATGGTGGAAGGAGTAGACTTTACTGATCCCGAAACCGTAGACACAATAAACGGATGGATAGAAGAATCAACAAAGGGTAAAATAGAAAAAATGCTTGATGCACCTCTTCCTGGGGATGTGGTAATGTATCTAATAAATGCAGTATACTTTAAAGGTACATGGAAATATGAATTTGACGAAGATGATACCTATGACGGTTTGTTTACAGATATAAATGAAAATGAACAGGAAGTAAAAATGATGAGTATACAAACGGACAGCCTTTATGGTGAAGGTGAAGACTATAAGACGGTAAAACTTCCTTATGGAAATGAAAAAGTATCTATGTACTTTGTTCTACCAACAGAAGGTACCATCAACGACTTAATCGATACTTTAAACAAAGAAAAATTAGATGAAATAAAAAACAGTGTAGCTGGGCAGGAAGATTTCTTGATTCAAATACCAAGATTTAAATTAGAATATGGTATAAAAGAAATAAGTGAATCATTAAAGAATATGGGAATGCCAGCAGCTTTTTCACCAGAAGCAGACTTTTCTAACATAAGAGAAGGTTTATTTATAAACAGAGTACTTCATAAAGCAGTAGTCGAAGTAAATGAGCAGGGAAGCGAAGCAGCTGCAGCAACTGTAGTCGAAATGGTAGAAAGCGCTATGCCAGAAGAGAAAAACTTTATAGCGGACAGACCTTTTGTATTTTTCATAGCAGAAGAAGATACTGGAACAGTACTTTTCTTAGGAAAATATGCGACGGTAGAGTAAAGAATTGAAGAAGAAATAAAATTTTATTTAGAAATATTAAAAAGACTCAAATAATATTAAGACAACAAAATTCTTTTATGATAGTATAAATAATGTTATAGGTAATTGTTAAATAAAAATTGAAATACTGTGGATA
>JAWSUU010000116.1:0-7941 GCA_033549325.1 Bacillota bacterium
CCATAAGACGATAGTTTTATAACATCCATATAACCTTCTGTCAATAAAACATAGTTTATGTCTTTGTTTTTTAAGGCATTGTTTAAATTATAAAGATTTCTTCCTTTGGAAAAAACCTCTGAATCTGGCGAATTTAAATATTTTGGTAATGAATTGTCCAAAACTCTACCACCAAAGCCTATAACACGTTTTTTTGTATCTAATATGGGGAAAATTACTCTGTTTCTAAACCTGTCATAATATCCACTAGAATTGTCACGCTTTATTATTAATCCGGTTTTTAAAATATCTTCATCTTTATAATTTTTTTTCTTTAAATGATTATATAACCCGTTCCAACTATCTAAGGCATATCCTAAACCAAATCCCTTAATTACACCAACGTTAATTTTTCTTTTTTTAAAATATTCGAAAGCCTCTTTAGATTTAGTCAAATTTTTGTAAAAAAATATTCCTGATTCTCTGTTTATTTCGTATAAAATATTTTTCTTTTTAGTTTCCTGTTTGGATACATGTTCTAATTTAATACCTGCTTTATTTGCTAAATATTCAGCTGCTTCAATGAATGTATAATTGTTGTGTTTCATTAAAAAGGAAAGAGCATCTCCTCCTTCGCCGCATCCAAAACAATGATATATTTGCTTATCCGGAGAAACTACAAAAGATGGTGTCTTTTCACTATGAAAAGGACATAAAGCTTTATAGTTTGTGCCTGCTCTTTTTAATTCAATAAATTCTCCAATTACATCAACTATATCATTAAGATCTTTAATTTCTTCTAATTTTTCTTCAGTTAAATCGTATGGCATATCATCACCATTCTATCCGAAACATTGATGGTATATTATATATCAATAATATCTCCATGTCAAATTACTTGTCCCAAGGTAAGGGCATAAAAATATCTCTAAATTTCTTAATAGCATATCTATCCGTCATACCTGCAATATAATCTTTTACTCTCACTTCTCGGTCTTCATCTATATTAAAAGTATCCTTCGGTATTTCACCGGGATAATCCATATAATAATAGAATAAATCTTTTAAAATCTTTTCAGCTTTATAGTTTTCACTTTTTGCTTTATCATCTAAATATATATTTTCAAACATATAATTTCTCAGTTTGTCAGTAGCAAATTTAGCTTTATCACTCATTAAAATATCATCTTTATCCATGCTGTTTTCTATCATATCAATTACCATATTATTGATTCTTTCACCGTGACTTTCACCTAATATCTTAATTACATCTTTAGGGATATCTACCATACTAATTACTCCAGCTCTAACTGCATCATCAATATCATGATTAAGGTAAGCAATTCTATCTGCCGTCTTAACTATTCTTCCCTCCAAAGTCTCAGGAATTCCCTGTCCTCTGTGATTAAGAATTCCATCTCTTACCTCAAAAGTTAAATTCAACCCCTGCATATTTTTATGTTTTTCTAACAAATCTACTACTCTCAAACTTTGTTTGTTATGCTGAAACCCAAAGGATGTTATATCATCTAATATCTTTTCACCATTATGACCAAAGGGTGTATGTCCTAAATCATGACCTAAAGATATAGCTTCAGTTAAGTCCTCATTTAATCTTAATGCTCTGGCTATAGTTCTGGATATCTGACTTACTTCTAAAGTATGGGTTAACCTTGTTCTATAGTGGTCTCCTTCAGGAGCTAAAAAAACCTGAGTTTTATGTTTTAATCGCCTAAAGGCTTTAGAGTGAATAATCCTATCCCTGTCCCTTTGAAATTTAGTTCGAATTTTACACTCTTCTTCTTCAATTTTTCTTCCCATAGAGTTTACTGATTTACATGCGTTTTTAGAAAGTCGTATATTTTCATATTTTTCATAATCTTCTCTTATATTCAACTTCTCACCTTCTACTTATAATTATTTTCTTTATACCAGTTCAAGATTATTCCCGCTGTCTCCTCTATAGCTTTATCTGATATGTCAATGGTTTTACATCCAATTTTTTTCATTAATTTTTCAGAATATTCAAGTTCTTCTTCTATCCTGTTTAAATCTGCATAACTTGCATTATCCTTAAGACCTAATGCTTTAAGTCTTTCTTTTCTTATTTTATTTAAATGCTCCGGTTTAGCCGTTAACCCCACAATTTTTTTACGATTTATTTCAAATATTTCTTCAGGCGGTTCCACTTCCGGAACTATAGGAAAATTGGTAACCTTAATGTTTTTATTTGCCAAATACATACTTAAAGGTGTTTTAGAAGTTCTTGATATACCAATTAACACCAGGTCAGCTTCTTTTATTCCTCTTGTGCTTTTTCCATCATCATATTTTACTGCGAATTCTATCGCTTCAACTCTTTTAAAATACCTTTCATCCATTTCTCGTAAAAGACCTGGCTTTTCCTTTGGTTTTAATCCAAAGTGTTCCATTATAGGATTCATTAAAGGGGTTATAACATCAATTGCTATTATATTTTTTTCATTAGATTTTTCAATCATATATTTTTTTAACTCATCAATAACAATGGTGAATACAATAATAGCATTTAATTTTTCTGCTTCCTTTAAAATTTCATCAATTTTTTCTATTTCATCAGTATGGGAAAATCTTATGATATTTTGATTGTCTATATCAAATTGTCTTAAAACTGCTCTTGAGATTTGTTCTGCTGTTTCACCTATAGAGTCAGAGACTGCTAAGATATTTAAGTTTTGCATTTTTACCCCTTTCAAAGAATTGTATTATAAAAATAAGAAACAATATTTGTTTTAGAAATTCTTCCTGTAACCTTAAGGCCATCACTTTTTTCTTCAACTACCGGTAAACAATCTATTTCATTTTCAACAATCTTTCTGAGTATATCTGCTAAATTCTCATCATCATGACAGTATATTAACTTGGGCATTCTCGTCATCACTACTCCTACGGGTATATCTGCTGGATTTCCCCCTCCTAAAGAGGCTTTTAGCAAATCCTTTCGTGATATTACTCCCACAAGATTACCTTCTTCAACTACAAATATAGTTCCTACATTTTCAACAAACATTGTTACTGCAGCATCGTAAATACGTGTTTTTTTAGTTACTACTACAGGAAGTGATTTCAAATCTTTAGCTTTTGTTTTACTAATTTCTCTTTTACCTAATTCATTAGAATTTTTATTGTAAAAATATCCAATTTTAGGTTTAGCTTCAAGTATGTTTAACATTGTAAGTATAGCTAAGTCTGGTCTCAAAGTACCTCTTGTCAAATTCAGAATACTTGCAATGTTTTCTCCTGTTATAGGCTCGTGTTTTTTTACTATTTCTATTATTTTTAACTGCCTTTCAGAAAATTCTATTTTAATCACTTCCCTGCTATTATAATTTTATTCTTTTTTCCACATATGATTTTAAGTCTTCTATTTTTACTCTCTTCTGTTCCATAGTATCTCTATCCCTTACAGTTACACATTTGTCTTCCAAGGAATCAAAATCATATGTAATGCAGTAAGGTGTTCCTATTTCATCGTGTCTTCTGTATCTTTTACCAATACTTCCTGAATCATCATAATCAACATTGAAGTATTTAGATAATTCGTGAAATACTTCTTCTGCTTGTTCATTTAATTTCTTTATAAGTGGAAATACTGCTGCCTTAAAGGCTGCAACTGATGGATGCAGTTGTAATACTACTCTTTCTTTACCATCTTCAAGTTCTTCTTCTTTGTAGGCATCTATGAGCATTGCCAGCATCAATCTATCAACCCCCAGTGCAGGTTCGATACAGTAAGGTATATATTTATTACCATTATAAGGATCTGTGTACTGCATATCTTGATTTGAATATTCTTGATGTTGTTTTAAATCAAAATCCGTTCTATCAGCAATCCCCCAAAGTTCTCCCCAACCAAAGGGAAATTTGTATTCTATATCTGAGGTTGCATTACTGTAATGAGATAATTCATCATCGTCATGATCTCTAAATCTTAGATTTTCAGAATTCACATCGAGCTCGAGCAACCAGTTCATACAAAATTCTTTCCAGTAATCAAACCACTTAATATCTTCTCCTGGTTCACAGAAGAATTCCAATTCCATTTGTTCGAACTCTCTAGTTCTAAAAATAAAGTTTCCAGGAGTTATTTCATTTCTAAAAGATTTTCCTATTTGTCCAATTCCAAAGGGTATTTTTTTTCTAGATGTTCTAGCAATATTTTTGAAATTCACAAATATTCCCTGAGCTGTTTCTGGTCGTAGAAATATTTCTGATTGAGAGTCTTCTGTTACACCTTGGAATGTTTTAAACATAAGATTAAATTCACGTATATCAGTAAAATCTTTACTTCCACAGTTAGGACATGCAATATTATTTTCTTCAATATATGCTTTTAGTTTTTCATTACTCCAACCATCTACGACTGTATCATCCTCTTGACTTCTCATGTAGTCTTCAATTAGTTTATCTGCTCTATATCTAGTTTTACAATTTTTGCAATCCATCAAAGGATCATTAAATCCATCTAAGTGTCCTGAAGCTTCCCATGTTTTTGGATTCATCAAAATAGAAGAATCTAATCCAACATTTAAGGTACTCTCTTGAACAAACTTCTTCCACCACAATTTTTTTATATTATTTTTAATCTCTACTCCTACCGGTCCATAATCCCATGTATTAGCCAGACCTCCGTATATTTCAGATCCTGGGAATATTATACCCCTGCTTTTAGATAATGCTACCAACTTGTCTAATTTATCTTTTTCGTTTTTTGCCATTTGATATCTCCTTTCAAAAAATTAAAAAAACTTCCATCCCTGTATAGGGACGAAAGTTAGATTCCGCGGTTCCACCCTATTTGGTGTAATAACACCCACTTTAAATCATAAATGCTAAAAGCGCCTTCATCAATTCTCAAAACCAGGTTTCCACTAATTCCCAGCTCTCTATATTGTATCGAATAGATTACTACTCTTTATCTTCGCAATATTATAATCAAGTAATTTTGTACTAATAATTTAACACTTATTTTTCAAAAAGTCAATTCTATTTCTCGTCTGTATACTTCTTTTTAGATTCTTCGAATTTTTTATTTAAATTGTATTTTTTCCCATCTTTCGATATGATTGTTATCTCATATTTAGAAAGCATAGCAACTGTCAATCCACCTATACTCAAGAGAGGTGCTAATACTAGACCTATTGCTCCAGCAGTAACCGGTAGGTTTAGAACAGTCTCTTCTCCCTTAGTTACAATTATCTTAGTAGCATTAACTTCTTTAACTAATTTCTTTAACTCTTCTATTACATCATCGTCACTGAAAGATTTTTTCCCATTTTTTTCTTCCAAATAAATTATAGCATTCAATAAATCTTCATCAGCTTTTTCGTAAGCTTCCTTTGCTTCGCTGTATGTAGCATCTGTTCTTTTTACAATTTCATCAATGATATCCATTTTTTTATCCATTATAAAACCTCCAAAAATTTAAGACTTTTAAAATCATATTTATCTATATGGTACATTAAATAATTTCTTATTAATTTTTTAATATTGATGGGTATATTCATCTCATGTATTTCTTCGAATTTTGAATTAAGTACTTCCTTTAAGATAATGATATCACTATCGTTAATTTTAATTATGTAATCATCGTTCCTTTGGCAATTTGAACAAATTAATCCACCTTGATTAATACTAAAAGTTTTATATTTTTTGCTTTGACATGAAACACATAAGGATAACTGAGGTCTAAATCCTAAAATGCTAATTAGTTTTAATTCAAAGCCTGTAACAAGGTTGCTAATATCTTTGTATTTTTCTATTAAAGTAAAAAACTTTAATACCATTTCAAATATTTTTTCATTAGGTTCTTCAATAACAATATTGTTTAACAGTTCAGCTATATAACAGGCGTAAATATACTTATTGTAGTCGTCATTTATTTTATAAAAATTGTTGATTATTTCTGAATTATTAAGTATAGGTAATCCTTTCCCCTTATACAGTACAACATCTACATAAGAAAAAATTTTTAAAGGACTTATGTTTTTATTTCTTGGCTTTCTTGCATTTCTTGCTAAAAAACTAATCTTCCCGTTATCTCTGCTAAAACCATGGATTATCTTGTGATAATCCTTATATTCCACTTCTTTTAGTATTATTACCTGGTCCTTTACAATCAATTATATCACCAATCTCTATAGCCTAGTTCCTTGAGAATTTTTTCATCATCTCGCCAGTCTTTCTTTACCTTAACCCATAGTTCTAGATGAGTTTTGCTCCCCAGCAATTTATTTATATCTTTTCTTGCTGCTGTTCCAATTTTTTTAAGCATTGACCCTTGTTTTCCTATGATCATACCTTTATGAGATTTTTTCTCACACATAATCGTTGCATTAACATTTATAACATTACCATCTTCACTCCCCTCAATTTTATCAATGTATACTCCTACTCCATGAGGAACTTCCTGTCTTAGATAGTTAAGAGCTTTTTCTCTTATTAGCTCTGCAATTATAAATCTTTCTGGCATGTCTGTTATGTATTCATCAGGATAGTATTTTGGTCCTTCCGGCATAATACTTTTAACTTCATCTAATAAGTTGCTAATATTAATCCCCTGTGTTGCTGAGATAGGAAAAACTTTATGGAAAACACCACTTTCCTTAAGTTCTAGTTCGACAAAGGTAAAATTTTTATGTATATCTATTTTATTAACAAGGCCAATTACCGGTGTATTTAATCCCTTAATTTTTTCAATAATAAATCTATCCCCAGGACCTAAAGATTTCTTTTCATCAGTCATAAAAATTACTAAATCCATACCTTCTAATGAACTATCAATTTCTTCTCCCATATATTCTCCCAATTTATTTTTAGGTTTATGAATACCGGGAGTATCAATAAATATAATTTGGCTATCATCATCCGTAAATACTGCTTGAATTTTATTTCTTGTGGTTTGAGGTTTATCTGATATAATTGAAATTTTTTCTCCAATAATATTGTTTATAATAGTTGATTTACCAACATTTGGTCTTCCTATAATTGTAACAAATCCCGATTTAAACATTTTCTATATCCTCCGGTCCAAAACTATGTGGAAGTAAATCACTGATTTTATAAACTTTGTATTCTTCAGTATTTTTTGCCACAATTACCTCTATATCCTTACCAAATTCAACTATAAACTGTCGACAAACTCCGCAAGGAAAAGTGTAATCCTCAAAGCTTCCTACTACAGCAATTGACTCAATATCTTTGTATCCTTCAGATACTGCCTTTGATAGTGCTGTTCTTTCGGCACATATAGTAGGTGTAAAGGATGCAGACTCTATATTACATCCTGTAAAATACTTTCCTTCTTTTGTTTTTACTGCTGCTCCCACAAGGAAATTAGAATATGGTACATATGCATTTTTTCTTGCTTCTATTGCCTTTTCTATTATTTCTTTATACATTAAATCACTCCTCTTCATAATTAACAGATGTGTCTTGAGTTGTAACTTCTATCCAAGTTTGTCCTGGATTCAAAACTATCTCCTGTCCGTCTTTATAGTAAAAAAAAGTTTTATAATTATAGCTATCTTTTCCCCAGGTAATATCAACTTTTTCTCCCTTGGATATATACACCGCTTCTCCTTGACCGACATTATCAATTGCTAATCTTCCTACGTCGTCTAAAACTCTCTTCGTTGTTTTCAATATTATTATATTTGTTGCTTTTATATCATTTTCATAGTATTCATCAATTTGTTTTTCAGAATTGATATATCTTTTATAAATCTCTTCATTTTCATTATATAAAAAATCAATTTCATAATGAGGATTGAAAATTATATTTAAATCTACACAACTATCTGGTTCATAATCTTGGCTAATTGGTTCTTTTAAGTCATTAAATTTATATCCTTCAAATTCACCATTTGATCTGTATCCGTAAAAATTTTGAGCCTCTCTTATATTTTCCATATCCGTGTACAT
>JAWSUU010000117.1:0-7892 GCA_033549325.1 Bacillota bacterium
CTTGAATTTTAATTTTATTCATTAGAGTACCTCCATGTTTTTTATAATATCGGTATAAAGTATAATTTATTTAGGTTTATTATACTTTTTGTAAGATTAATCAATAAATTTGGAGTTGCTTTTGTATTTGTCTAAAATTGAATCAATAAATATAAAATTTTGTATTTCTAAAAATAATGTCAATTTAGTGAAATAGAAGAATACTCTCTAAACACCATCTCTTTTAACATATATGTTTCTTCTGTTAATGACTTAAGGGAATCTCTTGTCTTTTTAAGAGCCGGTCCTATTTCATCATCCTCATCTACTATACTTATATCTGTATCTAAGTTACCTTCAGATAATTTATCTAAGTTTGCAATGATATTGCCTTGAAGATTATCCATAAATGCATCCATTTACGTAGCCATCTGTCCAACTTCATCTTTTGTATTGATATTAAGCCTTTCTTGAAGATGTCCTTTTCTCTTTTCACCTAACATGTCATTTGCTTTTCCTAAGGATTTAGATATTCCTCTTACTATAGGTATGAAGAACAGTAGGGATATTACTAGTGTAACAATTAGTCCTCCAACTAGCAGGGCAATAGTCCTTGTTTCTGCTGAGGTATTAGTATCAGCTAGAGTACATATATCCAACATATTTTTAAATTAGTTAATTTATAAAATTGCATTTAATTATTGTTTTTTTACTGATAAAATTAAAAATTAAACCTTTACAATATTATTAATAAAATGATACAATTTTAAAAAAAGAAAGATAGATGAGATTAATTGATTTTTTCGCAAAATCAGAACATTTATAAGCAAAAAAAATCTTATTATTTATTAAAAATGAAATCTTTTCATCAAGATAATAGTAGGCATGGCTCTTTCTAGACTCGAAGGTGAGCCACGAAAACTGGTCAGACCAAATTCAGGAGGTAAAAACAACCTCGGATGTTATTTTTTTTAATCGAATAGGTGGTGTAATTATGTTAAATAAAGAGATGAACTCTTTTGATAGAGTTATGAGTTCTTTAAGTTTTAAAGAACCGGATAGAGTACCTTTGTTTCTTCTTCTTTCTACCTATGGAGCAAAAGAGATGAAGGTAAGTGTTAAAGAATATTTTTCCAAATGGGAAAATATTGTAGATATGCAGATTAAGATGAAGAAAAAGTATAATAACGACCTTGTTTTCACCTTTTTTTATGCGGCTTTAGAAATTGAAGCTATGGGTGGAGAGGTTATATTTTTCCCGGATGGTCCTCCTAATTCAGGGGAACCCATATTAAAATCATCTAAAGATATAGAGGAATTTGAAATACCAAATATTAAAAATAATATACATTTATCTAAAGTATTAAAGGCTACTAAAGCATTAAAATCTAAATTAGGTGATGAAGTACCTATAATAGGGGTTGTATTGTCTCCCTTTTCTCTTCCGGTTATGCAGATGGGTTTTGAAAAGTATTTGGATTTAATATATTTTAACCCTAATCATTTTAATTTACTTATGAAAAAAAACGAAGAATTTTGTGTGAGATGGGCGAATGCTCAAATAGAAGCAGGAGCTACAGCTATATGTTATTTTGATCCTCTTGCCTCACCAAATATCATCGAACCCCATACATATCTTGAAACCGGACATAAAGTTGCTAAAAGAGCTTTGAAAAGAATAAATGGACCAACAGCAATACACCTAGCATCTGGTATAGCACTTCCGGTAATAGATGAAATAATCAGTACAGGAACACAGGTGTTAGGCTTTAGTTCTTCAGATGATTTGGACCATATAAAAAGAGCATCAAAAGATCGGATATGTTTGCTTGGTAATCTAAACGGAATAGAAATAGTACATTGGGATAAAGCAAAGGTTGAAAAAGAAGTTAAAAAACTTATCAAAAAAGCAGGTAGAGGTGGAGGATTAATAATATCGGACAACCACGGAGAAATACCTCTTCAGGTTCCTGAAAGGGTTTTATTAGAAATTTCTGAGGCTGTTAGAGAATACGGTAAATATCCCTTAAATAATGATACTAAAGAGTTAATTACAGTAAAAATTAATAAAAGAAAAGTTAAAAACTTAAATTAAAGGAATAATAAGATGAGATATGTTCCAATTCAAAGCATTGTAGAAAACGCAATATTAAAAAATACCATATACGGACCTAATGGCAATATTTTACTAAAAGAGGGTGTTGTTTTAGATTCATATTATTTAAGTAAATTAAAAGAAGTTGGTATAAACGGTGTTTATATAGAGGATGAATTGTCTAAAGGAATAGAGATAAAAAATATTATCAGCGAAGAACTTAGACATGAGGCGGTTAGAAGTGTTCAGGAAACATTTATATACGCTCAAAAATCTCATGCCTCGGATAAAGAGTTTGAAAAAAACAATGATATTATCAATAAGGTTACTAAAAAAATAGTAGATGAAATACTTAGCAGTGAAGAATTAATGATTAACATGATTGATTTAAAGGTGTTTGATGATTATACTTTTTACCATTCTTTAAATGTTGCAATTATTTCAATAGTACTAGGTGTATCTTTAAATTTTACAAAGGAAGAATTATATGCTTTAGGACTAGGTGCAATACTGCATGACATTGGTAAAATTTTTGTACCTAAAGAAATTCTAAATAAACCTGCCAAACTAGATGATAAAGAATGGTCTAGAATAAGAAACCATCCTACTATAGGATTTAAATTTTTAAAAGATAAATTTAAACTTCCGGCAGATGCATACAAAGGTATCCAAATGCACCACGAAAGATGGAATGGTTCTGGATATCCTAAAAAACATTCTCACAATGATATATCTAAATACGGTAGAATAATAGCTGTAGCAGATGTTTACGATGCCTTAATATCAGATAGGCCTTATCGAAAAAGTCTATTACCTTCGGAAGCAGTAGAATATATTTTAGCCGGTAATGATACTCTTTTCGATCCAAAGATAGTAGAAATTTTTTTAAGGAAGGTAACACCTTATCCTTCTGGAACAATTGTTAAGCTATCTAATAATTCATTAGCTATAGTAGTTGAAAATTTTGAAGGTAATGGAAATAGACCTTTAGTGAGAGTATTTAAAAAAAATGGCAAAAATATAGACCCATATATTTTAGATTTAAGAAAACATGAAAATTTGTCTATTACAATTACTGGAGTAAAAAAGGATTAAAATAAATAAATCACAGAAAAAATTTTATCTTTTACTAAAAAAACAGATAAAAATACCGATTTAAATTAGTGAAGATAAAAAAACATAGAACAAAGCATTTTAAAGGAGAAAACTTTGAAAAAAACAGCTATAATACTTTCATTAATAATGATAATTTTAACTACATTTGCAGTAGTATCCCATGCAGAAGAACTAAATTATGAGAATCTAATTGAAAACCACGGTTCTATAATGCTTATAATAGATTCTGAAAATGGAGATATAATATATGCAAATAAGGCGGCAGTTGGTTTTTACGGTTATAAAAAAGAAACTTTAGAATCCATGAAGATTTCAAATTTAAATACTATGACGGAAGAAGAAGCAGCAGAGGAAATGAATAGAGCAAAAGAACAGGAAGAAAACCACTTTAACTTTAAACACATAACATCAGACGGTACCATTAAAAATATTGAGGTTAGTTCATATCCTATTGAAGCCGACGATAACAATCTATTGTTTTCAGTAGTAAATGATGTAACAGAAAAAGTAATGATTGAAAATAGAAAGAATAGAAATGAATATATTCTTATTAGCTTTTTAATTATATTAGCATTAGTACTCAGCTATTTATTATACAGCAAGAAAAAAATTGTAAATAAACTTCATTTAAAGCAGAAAGAAATAGTAAATAAAGAAAAACTTAGAAAAACATACATTGATGCGGATCCAGTATATACAAGTTTAAAAGATGAAAATTTTAGATATGTATTTGCAAATAAAGCCTTATGCCAATTTATAGGAGATACAGAGGATAACATAGCAGGAAAAACAGACTTTGAAGTTCTTAAAGATGAAGCTGAAAAGATTAGAAAAATTGATGAAACAGTTTTAGAGAATATGGATACAGTTGAGTTAATAGAAGAAATAAGAGGTCAAATATATAAAGTTATTAAATTCCCAGTTGAACTTTTAAATGGAGAATATGGAGTTGGTGGATACTTTAATAATATAACAGAAAAAGAAGAAATTAACAGAAAATTAAAGGAAAACAGAAACAGACTTAGAAGCATATTAGAGACTACTCAAGATGGATTTTGGATTGTTGGAGAAAATAAGAAGATAATAGATGTCAATCATGCATACTGTAAAATGAGTGGATACAGCAGAGAAGAGATATTAAATTTAACTATTTCAGATTTAGAGTATTATGAATCTCCAGAAGAGACAAAAGAAAGAATAGAAAAAATAATAAAAACTGGCCATGATTTGTTTGAAACAAAACATATAAAAAAAGATGGAGAAATTTTTGATGTTGAAGTTTCTATATCATTGTTTAGCAAAGAACCATTAGAAATTACATGCTTTTTTAGAGACATCACTCAGAGAAAAGAAGATAATCAAAAAATAATCGAAATGAATGAAAGATTACAGAATATCATAGAAGGAACAAATGCAGGAACATGGGTATGGAACCTTAAGACCGGAGAAACAATTTTTGATGATAAATGGGCTGAAATGTTGGGATATACTCTGGAAGAAATTTCTCCGGTGAATATAGAAACATGGAAAAAATTAACCCATCCGGATGATTTAAAAAAAGCAGGAAAAGAACTTGAAAAAGTAATGAACAAAGAATTAGACTACTATGATTTTGAATTAAGAATGAAACATAAAAATGGAGAATGGATATGGATCCATGATAGAGGAAGGGTAACAAAATGGTCAGATGAGAGTAAAGCTCTTTTTATGAGTGGAACCCATATGGATATATCAGATAGAAAGAAAATTGAAGAAAAATTGAAGGAGAATCAAGTACGCCTGGAGCTGGCTATGGATGCCGGAGAGCATGGTTTTTGGGATTGGGATCTCTCAACAAACTCTACTTACTTCAGCCCCACATTTTATACAATGCTTGGTTATGAAGATAAAGAGATACCTATGAATTTTGATATTTTTAAGAATCTTATTCATCCTGATGATGCAAAAAAAGTTATATCCAAAATCGAACAAACTATAGAGGACGGTACTCCTTATGAAGTTGAATTTCGGCTTAAATGCAAAGATGGTTCTTACAAATGGATATTGGACAAAGGTAAGGCTTATTTTAACGATGAGTCAGAAAAACCTTACCGTGCAGTTGGTGTTCATATAGACATTAACGAAAAAAAAGAAGCAGAAGAAAAATTAAGGGAAAGTGAAATCCGTTTCAATGTTGCTGTTGAAGGAACGGAAGCCGGCATATGGGATTGGGATATGGTAAATAATAAAGTAACTTTTTCATCTCAATGGAAAAATATGCTTGGATACAGTGATAATGAAATAGAAAATTCCTTTGAGGATTGGAAAAAACTATGGCATCCTGATGATGTTGAAGGCATTGAAAAATCAATACAGGATCATCTCCAAGGGGTAACAGAAAAATACGAGGTCGTCCACCGTCTTCGTCATAAAAATGGAGAGTGGCGATGGATTATGACAAGAGGTAAGCTATTAAAAGACCAGGAAGGCAAGCCCTATAGATGGGTTGGGACAAATATAGATATTAGCAGCCAAAAAGAAGTAGAAGAACAAGTATTTAATGAAAAAGAGAAATTTAAAACAACCTTATTATCAGTAGGAGATGCAGTAATTTCCACTGACAAAGAAGGTAAAATCAATGTTATGAATAAAGTAGCTGAAAAACTCACAGGAAGCTTACAATAAACCACTGGAGAAGGTTTTGAATATAATTAATGAATTTACAAGAGAAACTTGCGTCAATCCTGCTAAAAAAGCTTTAGAACTTGGTAAAGTTGTAGAAATGGCAAATCACACAATCTTAATTGCAAAAGATGGAGAAGAAATACCAATTGAAGACAGTGCAGCTCCTATAAAAGATATAGAGGGCAATATAACCGGAGCCGTTATAGTATTTAGAGATTTTACAGAAAAAAGAGAAAAACAAAAGGAAATAGAATATTTAAGTTTCAATGACCATCTTACAGGACTTTACAACAGAAGATATATGGAAGACTCTATAAAGAGATTAGATACATCAAGAAACTTACCATTTTCTATAATAGTAGCTGATGTAAACGGACTTAAACTTACAAACGATTCCTACGGACATGAAATTGGAGACAAACTTTTAATTACCGTTGGAGAAATATTAAAGAAATCATGTAGAAAAGAAGATATAGTATGTAGAGTAGGAGGAGATGAATTTGTAATACTTCTTCCAAATGTAAATGAGAAAAAAATTAAAAAAGTAATAGAAAGAATAAAAGAAGAATCACAAAATGCTAAATTAGATTCAGTGATAGTGTCCTTAGCCCTAGGGCATTCAACTAAAAATAGAGAAGATAAAGATATTTTAGAAGTTTATAAAGAAGCAGACAATAAGATGTATAAAAACAAACTTAAATACGGCAGAATTATGAGAAATAAAACAATAGAAAAAGTTATATTAAATGTTAATAATAAATATGATAATGAACAAATCCATACAGAAAAAGTATCTCAATACTGTGAAAGCATAGCTAGAGCTATGAATCTAAGTAGTAAGGAAGTTGAAGATGCAAAGATAGCTGGATTACTACATGACATAGGTAAAATTATTGTATCTCCAGAAATATTAAACAAGAAAGGTAAACTAACTAAAAAAGAATGGGAAGAAGTAAAAAAACATTCTTCTACAAGCTATCAGCTACTTAAAAGCGTGGATGAATATTCTCATTTAGCTGAAGATGTTTTATATCACCACGAAAAACTAGATGGATCTGGTTATCCAGAAGAATTATCAAAAGATGAAATACCATTACTATCAAAAATAATAGCAGTAGCAGATGCATATGAAGCTATGACAGCTGGTCGTCCTTATCAAAAAAAGAAAACAAAAGAAGAAGCAGCAGAAGAATTAAGGAAATATTCTGGAACTCAATTCGATGAAACAATTGTAAAAGCATTCATCAATGAAGTTTTGTAGTTTTCGAAAGTTGTATTTTTAGAAGATGAATTTTAATATAAAAACAAGATGGAGATAAAATTATGGTAGCTAATTACATTTCAGAAGAAATGAAACTTATAAAACCTGGAGACCATATGGTCTTATTATATGATGATGAATATGTTGAATCTAATGCTAATGTAATAGCATCATATATTATTTCAAGAATAATAAAAAATGAAAAATGTTTTTATATATCTGGTGATATTAATGAAGAAATAATTATAGACAAGCTCAAATCTTCAATAGATTTTGAAAAAGCAATTAGAGAAGGTCAACTATCAATTCTAAAAAAAGATGATGCCTATTCAAAAGAAGGACAGTTTAATCCTAAGAAAATGATAAATCTCTTAAAAACTCTATCTAAAGAAGCTATAGGAGAAGGTTACAAAGGATTTGCAATTACAGGTGAAATTAGCTGGGTGTTAGAATATGAAGATGGGTTTGAAAGGATAATGGATTATGAATACATGTTAAATGATGAAATTTTCAATGATTATCCTGTATCTTCAATATGCAGATACAATACAAATAAATTTTCAAGTAAAATGATTAAAAATATAATTGAAGTACACCCTCTCATTATATATAAAGACAGAATACACGAAAACCCATTTTATACTGAAATAATAAATACAAAAAAAGTTGATATAGCAAAATATCAAGTTGATTCTATGCTTAAGAATATAAATGATTTTACCCATTCAAAAAGTCGTTTTCGTTATGAAATAGAAAAAAAAGAAAAACAATACAAAG
>JAWSUU010000118.1:0-7890 GCA_033549325.1 Bacillota bacterium
GGGGGAAATAGATATGATAAAAAAATACTTAATAGTAAACAAAAAAATCTTACCGGAAGTATACGAAAAGGTAATAGAAGCAAGAAGAATAATAAATGAAGATAGCACAAAAAACATAAGTGAAGCTGTAAAAGAAGTAGGAATTAGTAGAAGTACATACTACAAATATAAAGATTATGTTTTTTCTCCTTCTGAAAACTCTATTGGTAGAATGGCTGTGTTTTCAATGATGTTGGCACATAAAAAAGGCGTTTTATCGAAGGTTATCAATAATATATCAGATCACAATGCTAATATACTAACAATTAACCAAACAATACCAATAAATGAAAAGGCAAATGTAAACCTTTCACTAGATGTTTCAGGAGTGGATATATCTTTAGATGAGATGATTGATAATATGAAAGAAATTCATGGGGTAATATCTTTTGAACTTTTATCTATTGAATAAATCTAATCGAAAATTGACATTTATGTAACATTATGCTATATTATATTTAATTAAATTTAAGGAAGATTTTTATGATGTTAATCAAAGGTTGTAAAATTAAATTAAATAAAGTTCATCATCATAGTTGAGAGTTTGATTTGTGAACAAGTGTTCATAGATGCAAGCTCTATTAGTGTTTACGTAGACTGCATCTATGATGGATAAGAAGAATTCAACCATACAGATGTGAGTCTGTGTGGTTTTTTTAATATTAGTATAATATAGGAGGAGACATGAAATTTAAAAGTATTGTAGAAGAAATAGAGTTTTCCAAAAAAAGATTTCAATTAAAAAAAGATATAGAAAATCTTTTTTTAGAAAAAGAATATATCAATTATGAAACAGATATGGTTGAAGGTATCAAAGGGAATACACTAACAAATATACAACATAAGGATAATGATTCAGTACAGGTAATTGGAAATAATGGTAAAATCAAAATATTATCCAGAGATATCACAACTAATTTATTGAATAATTTAATTCCAAATTGGGAAAAAGATTTTAAAATTAAATTATTTTACTACGGTAAAATTTTCAAAAATGAAAACAGTAAAGTAAAAGAGATAAGACAAATGGGAGCTGAATGTATTGGTATTGATACAATAGACTCTGATAAAGAGATTCTACAGTTAATAAATTCAATAATGGGTAAATATAGAAAAAATTATATATTGGAAATTGGAACATCAGAATACTTAAAAGGAATACTAAATGAATTCTATTTAGATGAAATAGAATATAAAACTATCATTAATTTAATAAATAAAAAAAATAAAGAAGATCTAAAAACATATATGAAAAAATTTGAGAAAACTCCAGGTAAAGAAGCCCTAACCAATATCATTGACATGAGAGGTACAGTTAATGAAGTTCTAGAAAAAGTTGAAAATTTTTATGTGAACGAAAAAATGAGAAAAGGGCTTCAAGAATTAGAAGAAATAAAGAAATATTTAGATGCTAATAATATAGATTCAAAAAATATAATATGTGACTTATCTATTACCTCAAGTTTAAACTATTATTCAGGATTAATGTTTAAAACTTTCTATCATGATTCAAATAAAGAAATAATAAAGGGTGGAAGATACGATATAAATAGTGATGGATACGGAGATATAATTCCCGCTATAGGATTTTCTGTTGAAATTGATGAACTGTTGAGAAATATATACAGCAAGGGGGAGATTTAATGGATAAATTGAGAGTAGCTATACCAAAAGGGAGAATAGGAGAAGATACAGCAGAGCTTTTTAATAAAATCGGGATAGGTAAATCCATCGACATGAAAAGCAGAAAACTTGTTTTTAATGATTATGAAAATAACATTGAATTTGTTCTCTTAAAAAATGCTGATGTTATTACATATGTAGAAAATGGAGTAGCTGATATAGGAATAGTAGGAAAAGATATGATAATAGAGAGTAAAAAAGACATTTATGAGCTGCATAATTTAAAATTCGGATACTGTAATATGTGTATAGCAGGTAAAGAAGACAAGGAAATTTACAATAGTGATTCAGTATTAAAGGTAGCAACAAAATTTACTAACTCGACTAAAGAGTATTTTGAGAACAAAGGTCAAGATATCTCTATAATAAAACTTAATGGCTCTGTAGAATTAGCTCCAGTTCTTGGGTTAACAGATGTAATAGTTGATATAGTTGAAACCGGATCAACATTGAAAGCAAATGGATTGAAGGTATTAGAAAAAATGTATCCTATAAACTCTATGTTAATATGCAATAAGATATCATATCGATTTAAATACGAAAAAATTAATAGAATAATAAAAGATATTATTGAGATAGAGGGAGATAAGAAAGATGATTAAAATAATTAAGGAAAAAAACAACAGAAAATTCATTCAAGAACTAAACTCTAGAAGTGCTAAAGATTACAAAAAGGTTATCAAAGAGGTAGAAAAAATAGTTAATGATGTTAAAATTAACGGAGATAAAGCTTTAAAAAAATATGCAGAAAAATTTGATGGTTTAAAAACCGATAATTTTATGGTTTCGCAAGAAGAAATAGAGCTGGCTTTAAACAATATAGATAAAGATTTGTTAATTACTATAGAAAATGCTTATAAAAATGTATACGATTACCATAAAAGACAAAAAAGAAAAACAACTACATATAAACCCCAGGATAAAGATATTATATTGGGTCAAATTATTAAGCCTATAAAAAAAGCAGGTATATATGTTCCTGGAGGTAAAGCAGCTTATCCATCAACAGTTATAATGAATGCAGTACCTGCAAAAATAGCTGGAGTGGAAGAATTAATAATGATTACCCCGGTTAAAGAAAATGGGAAAGTTCTGGATTCTATTTTAGCGGCAGCTAGTATATGCGGGGTAGATAAAATATATAAAATTGGTGGAGCCCACGGAATAGCTGCATTAGCCTATGGAACTGAATCAGTACCTAAAGTGTTTAAAATAACTGGGCCCGGTAATATTTACGTAAGTGCTGCAAAAAAAATAGTATCGGAAATAGTAGGGATAGATATGATAGCAGGACCAAGTGAAATTTTAATTGTCGCTGACAAAAATGCTAATCCAAAATATATAGCTGCAGATTTAATATCTCAAGCGGAGCACGATGAAATGGCTGCTTCAATACTAGTAACTGATTCATATAAACTTGCAGAAAAAGTAAGTGAGTATTTAGAAATTATGATAGATAAAATGTCTAGAAAAGAAATAATATCTAAATCTATAGATAATTATGGAGGGATAATTCTTACGGATTCTCTAAATGAATCATTGGAGATTGCTAATGAAATAGCACCAGAACATTTAGAAATTTTAACGGTCAATCCTTTTGAAGATTATAAAAAAGTAGATAATGCAGGAGCAATTTTTCTAGGAGAATTTTCTCCAGAACCCGTAGGGGATTATTATGCAGGACCTAACCACACTTTGCCTACAAACGGCACTTCAAAATTTTCATCTCCTTTAAGTGTGGATGATTTCATTAAGAAAACTTCATTAATATATTATAGTAAAGAATCTCTTGAAGACTCAAAAGATGACATTATAAGATTTGCTGAAAATGAAGGATTATCAGGACATGCCCAGTCTATTAAAATACGATTTGAGGAGTAAATTATGATTGATATTAAAAAAAATCTTAGAGATATAGCACCTTATAGAGTTAACGACAAACCATATAAAGTTAAACTTGATGCAAATGAAGGCTGTAACTATATGCTAAACACACAATTAAATTTAGATAACTTTAAACCCCAGCTGTATCCAGATAGCGATGCTAAACAACTTAGAGAAAATATGGCTGAATACTACGGATGCAAAATAGAAAATATACTAGTAGGTAATGGTTCCAGCGAATTATTATTGACAACCATAAATGCATTTTGTGAAAAGGATGATCAGGTAATGACCTTTGAACCTTCCTTTAGCATGTATCCCATCTATTGTAAGCTTTCAAATTTAAAGAATTTGACTATTAAATCTAAAGATGACTACAGTTTTGGTGTAGATAATATTATTAAAGAATATGAAGAAAAAAATCCTAAAGTGCTTATTGTTTGCAATCCCAATAATCCAACAGGTTCATATTTAGAAAAAAAACAGATAAAAGAGATTTTAGATAAAACAAGAGAATCTATAGTAATCATAGATGAAGCTTATATAGAATTTGGTGGTAAATCTGCAGTAGATTTAATAAACAATTATGAAAACCTAATAGTTATGAGAACTTTATCCAAAGCTTTTGGTCTAGCAGGATTGAGAATTGGAGCTTTAATCTCAAATGAGAAAATGATAGAGAAATTATGGAAGGTAAAGCTACCTTACAACTTAAATGCGTTATCTCAATTAATAGCCAATCAAACTTTTGACAACCTAGAAATAATTAATCAGCACATTAAGTTGATAAAAGAAGAGAGAAAAAGAATGATAAATTTATTAAAAGAACTAGAATTTAAAGTTTATCCTTCAATGACTAATTTCATTATGATAAAATCAGACATAAAAAATCTTTCTGAAAAATTGGAGAAGAAACAAGTTTTAATTAGAGATTTTACAAAAGACATTAAAGATCATTACAGAATCACCATTGGTAGAAAAAAGGATAATGATTATATGATAGAAAAATTAAAGGAGGTAAGAAATGAGAACAGGTAAAGAGACGAGAAAAACTAATGAAACGGAAGTAAGTATTAGCATCAATTTAGACGGAAAAGGAAAAAGTGATATAAATACTGGAATTGGTTTTTTTGATCATATGATGGAGCTATTAGCTTTTCATGGACAAATGGATTTAAATATAACTGCAAAGGGTGATTTGAAGGTTGATACTCACCATACTGTTGAAGACATTGGCTTAACCTTTGGTAAAGCATTTCTAAAAGCCTTAGGGGATAAGAAGGGAATAAACAGATACTCTTACATTTATCTTCCTATGGATGAGGCTTTAAGTAGGATAGTACTTGATATAAGCGGAAGACCCTATACAGTTTATAATGCAAATTTAACTCACTATAAATTAGGCGATATGGAAAGTCAAAGTTTCAAAGAATTTTTTACGGCTTTCGCAAATGAAAGTAAAACAACTCTACATATTGAAAGTATATATGGAGAAAATGACCACCATATAATAGAATCGATTTTCAAAGGATTTGGAAGAGCATTAAAAGAAGCGGTGAAGATAACATCTAATAAAACTCAATCTACAAAAGGAGTATTATAATGAATATTATAATAGATTACGGTTTAGGAAATCTCAATTCCGTCCAGAAAGGTTTTGAAAGAGTCGGATTGGAAACTAAAATTTCCAGCGATGTAGATGACATAAAAAAAAGCGATTCTCTTATATTACCCGGCGTTGGTGCTTTTAGAGATGCTATAAGTTTATTAAAAGAAAAAAATTTAAAAGATATTATTATTGAAGAAGTAAAAAAAGGAAAAAACATTCTAGGTATTTGCTTGGGAATGCAGCTTCTTTATGAAAAAAGTTTTGAAAACGGTGAATATGATGGATTAGGTTTGATTGAAGGACATATTAAAAAATTTGACATAAGTTTAAAAGTTCCCCATATGGGATGGAATGATCTGAAAATTCAAAAAGAAAATCCAATAGTTAAATATATTAAAGAAGGGGACTATGTTTACTACGTGCATTCCTACTATGCTGAAGGAAGAGATGAAGATATCATTGCATATTCTGAGTACGAAGTTAAAGTGCCGGGGATAATTAACAAAGATAATATATACGGTATTCAATTTCATCCCGAAAAAAGTGGTAATGTAGGACATAATATATTAAAAGCATATAAGGAGATTATAAGATGAAAATATTTCCAGCTATAGATATTAAAGATAATAAAGCTGTAAGACTAAAACAGGGTAAATTTAACGAAGCAACTGTATATTCCGACAACCCTCTAGATATGGCAAAAAAATGGATTGATAAAGGAGCAGATTTTTTACATATAGTAGATTTAGACGGTGCCGAAACAGAAAATATAATAAACGAAAAATCGATAATCGAAATTATAAATAAAACTAATGTCAAAATCCAAATAGGTGGAGGCATAAGAAATGAAAAAAGAATTAAGTCTTATTTAAAATTAGGTGTTGAGAGGGTTATTATAGGAACTATGGCTGTTGAGAATCCTGAGATGTTAAAACAACTAGCTAAAAAATACAGTAAAAGCATGGCGGTTTCTGTAGATGCAGTAGATGGCTATGCTGCAATTAAAGGTTGGAAGGAAATTACCAAAATACATGTTTTAGACATATGTAAAATAATGGAAGAAGTAGGAATAAAAACTTTAATATATACCGATATATTAAAAGACGGTATGTTAAAGGGACCAAATTTTAAATATTATAAAATACTGAAAGAGAAAACTAAGCTTAAAATTATAGCTTCTGGTGGGATATCATCGATAAAAGATTTAGAAGAACTAGATAGATTAAATATCTATGGTGCTATTATCGGCAAAGCTTTATATAATGGAGACATAGATTTAGAGGAGGCATACAAATGCTTGCAAAAAGAATAATACCCTGCCTTGATGTTAGAAGAGGAAGAGTAGTAAAAGGTAAAAAATTCAAAGATATAGTAGACGTTGATCAACCGGAAAAATTAGGTAAGTTTTACAGTGATAATGGGGCAGATGAATTAGTATTTTATGATATTACAGCCTCAAACGAAGGTAGAAAAACTTCACTAGAATTTGTTAAAAGAGTTGCTGATCAAATTAATATTCCTTTTTCAGTAGGTGGAGGAGTATCAAACTTAGATGACTTTAACGAAATATTAAGAAAAGGAGCAGATAAGGTATCAGTTAATTCTTCGGCAGTTAAAAATCCTTTTCTTATAAAAGAAGCATCAGAAAAATACGGAGCTCAGTGCGTAGTGCTTTCAATAGATGCAAAAAAAGATAAAGATGGTATCTGGAAAGTCATTATAAACGGAGGGAGAAGAAATACCGGGCTTGATGCCGTAGAGTGGGCGATAAAAGGTGTAGAACTTGGTGCAGGTGAGCTTGTAATCAACAGTATAGATGCCGACGGTATGAAAGAAGGATATGATATAGAGTTATTAACGAAAATAACTAAAAAAGTTAGAGTTCCGGTTATTGCATCCGGTGGTGCCGGTAAAATGGAACATTTCTATGAAGTTGCAGAAAAAGCTGATGTAGATGGAATTCTAGCTGCTTCTGTATTTCACTATGGAGAAATCAATATTAATGAATTGAAAATATATTTAAAAAATAAGGGAATTGAGGTAAGACTATAAAGGAGTACAAATGGAATACAATGAATTGATAAAAAATATAAAATTTGATGATAAGGGACTGGTTCCTGCTATAGCACAGGATGTAAACACAAAAAAAGTACTTATGTTGGCCTATATGAACAAAGAATCAATCAAAAAAACTCTTGATGAAAAAAAAGCATGTTATTATAGTAGAAGCAGACAAAAATTATGGTTGAAAGGAGAAACTTCTGGAAATTATCAAGTTCTAAAAGGTTTTTCCTATGATTGTGATGGAGATACGATACTACTGGAAGTTGAACAAGAAGGTCCGGCATGTCATACGGGAAAATACTCCTGTTTTCACAACTATGTATTGGAAGATAATAATGAAAATGACAAAATTTTAAAAAAAATATACGAAACAATAATAGATAGAAAAATAAATCCAAAAGAAAAATCTTATACTAATTATTTGTTGAAAGAAGGATTGGATAAAATTCTAAAAAAAATTGCAGAAGAGAGCGGAGAAGTTATTATTGCTTCTAAAAATAAAGATAAAAATGAACTTATATATGAAATTAGTGATTTAGTCTACCATACCTTGGTACTTATGGTAGAAAAAGATGTAAATATTGGAGAAATAAAAAAAGAACTCAAAAAAA
>JAWSUU010000119.1:0-7864 GCA_033549325.1 Bacillota bacterium
AGTTATACATTTGCTTGACAGTATTTGAATTTATCAAATGTAAAACTAAACAGTTTCTCAATTGGTCAGACCAGATTGAGTAAAAAAATATAATCTTCTTAATATAATTGACACTAATACAATCATTTATGTATAATATAGCCTATAAACAGAGATAAATCAAGGTTTTTTAAAAAATTTATGAAATTTTCTTAGGATGTGAAATTGATGGAATCTTTAACAACTGAAAATATTAAAAAACACTTTATTAAAGAAATTGAGAATGGTTCTATTTCTGTTGGGCAGAAATTAGATTCCGAGAGGCAACTGTCAAAAGAATTTAAAGTCAGTAGGTCAACTATTCGTGAAGCTATTCGCGAATTAAACGCCTTAGGATATTTGGATACAGTTAACAAAGTTGGCACCTATGTATGCTCAAAATATTTAGAAAATGCAAGAAATAAATCAAGTCTAAAAGAATTTATAGATTTAGCTCCAATTATAGATTTAATGGAAGTAAGATATATTTTAGAATCAAATTTTGTAGATCTAGCGGTTAATCGAGCTGAGAAAAATGATTTTCAAAAATTAAGTAATTTACTAAAAAAAATGAAATCAAAGAATATAACAGAAACTGACTACTATAAGTATGATTTGGATTTTCATTATTTAATTGCAAAATCAACTCATAATGTAGTAATTGTTGAACTAATGAAAGTAATCAGGGATAGAATTCAATCTAACAGAGAATTATTTATCGAGTCTGGTAAGCAAACAATGGAAAAAGATATTGCTTTATTCGAATCGATTATTGAAAACATGAAGCTTAAAAATGTAAAAGAAACAAAAAAATTATATGATGAGCACTTAAAAACAGTTACTGCAACGATTAAGGGATCTTAATTATTTTATAAAACAAATTAGACAGATTAGTTTAGCTGTAGGAGGATTTATGTTATATTTAAATAGTTTGGAGATTGAAAAACTGTCAGAAGAGGTAAATTTTATAAAATCATTAGAAAAAGGATTTAAACTCTTTAACAATAAGGAATATAAAATGCCCGAAAGAATGCATTTAGATAGAGGAGAAGATACGATACTATATATGCCCTGTCTTACAGATGAAACTATAGGAACTAAAATAATATCCTTGTTTCCTGAGAATAAAGATAAAAATATACCCGTAATAAATGGGATAATGTTATTAAATCATGTAGAAACAGGAGTACCTAAAGCAATACTAGATGGAAGCTCAATTACAGCATACAGAACAGGAGCTTTGGGAGGAATAGGCATTAAATATACCTCAGGTAAAAACTGTAAAAATGTGGGATTAATAGGTCCTGGTGTACAGGGATTTCATCAGCTATTATTTGCTGCAAAAGCCAGAAATTTAGAAAACATATATGTTTATGGTAGAAACAAAGATAACCTCAATCAATTCATTGAAGATTTAAAAAAGAAACTACCATATATAAGAATAACAGCTTCAAAAAATCCAGAAGAACTGGTAAAAAATTCAGAGATTATTATCACAGCAACACCTTCGGAAACACCGGTTATGCCTAATGATAAAGAACTATTGAAGGGTAAACACATAATAGCAATCGGGTCCTATAAATATAAAATGAGGGAAATTCCCGATGCTCTATATGAACTGCTGGATGAAGTTTATATAGATACAGAACTAGCCATTGAAGAATCTGGAGACATTATCCAACCTCTAGAAAAGGGATTGATCAATGAAAAGCAAATAAAAACATTAAGTGAAATTATGTCAAAAGAAATTGACATGACTGGAAGGACTACTTTGTTTAAATGTGTAGGAATGGCTCTTTTAGATGTAGTAGTAGCAGAAGAAATTTACAAAAAAGCTTTAGAATTAAATATAGGGACAAATATTACTACATGAAAAAAATCTTAAATATTTTAGACCTATACATAAGTCAAGTAAAAGTACATTTAAAAAATTAGAAAAAAATAAGCAAATTACTCAAATGTATTGACATATATGTATATTTATAGTAAATTTAAACAAATAAAACCTTTAATTATAGCACGAGAGGCTAAAAAGGTAACAATAACGGGGAAAATCTATGCCTTTCTGCTAAATTATAGTAGAAAGGTTTTTTGATACTTTAAATTAGTTCAGTGAGACTAAAAAGGAGGAAAAATGAAAATAAGACATTTGATAGAACCGGAAGATTTATCAATAGAAGAATTGGATAATATATTAAATCTGGGAAGTAAAATTAAAAAAAATCCGGAAAAATATTCAAAATCATGTCAGGGGAAAATACTGGCAAGCTTGTTTTACGAACCCAGTACAAGAACCAGACTGTCTTTCGAAGCAGCTATGTATAGACTTGGAGGTAGTGTGATAGGATTTTCTTCACCCAAATCATCATCAGTAGCAAAAGGGGAAAGTCTTCAAGATACCATAAAAACTGTAGGATACTACGGAGATATTTGTGTTATGAGACATTACATAGAAGGTGCCCCAAAAGCAGCATTAATGAAATCAAACATTCCACTTATAAATGCAGGAGACGGTGGTCACCAGCATCCAACTCAAACCCTTACAGACCTACTAACTATAAAATCTCTAAAAGGTAGATTAAATAATCTTACCTTAGGATTATGCGGTGATTTAAAATACGGAAGAACGGTACACTCACTGATAAAAGCCATGTCAAGATACGAAAATATAAAATTCATACTAATCTCACCAGAAGAATTGAAAATTCCAAAGTACATAAGAGAAGAAATTCTCATAAAAAACAATATTGAATTTAAAGAAACTAAAAACTTAGAAGAATCTTTATCTGATTTAGATATCTTATATATGACTCGTATACAGCAGGAAAGATTTGACGATAAATCGGAATACTTAAGATTAAAAGATACTTATATCTTAGATACTGATAAACTAAGAAAAGCTAAAAAAGATATGTATATTCTACATCCGTTACCGAGAGTAAACGAAATATCAGTAGAAGTAGATGAAGATAGTAGAGCTCAATATTTCCAACAAGTAGAATACGGTATGTATATAAGAATGGCTCTGATTCTAAGTTTACTAAACAAAGAAAATATACTAAATAAAGATAATACAGTAAATGAAGAAATAATAAAATCCAGTAAAAAATGTGAAAATTCTAAGTGTGTTGTAAATTATGAAAGAAATATCAAAAATATATATAAGACAGTAGATAAAGATAAATCTCTTTACAAATGCTTTTACTGTGATAACATCCAAAGGCTAGAGGATCAGGAGGATATCCTATGAACTTATTAATTAAAAACGTAAAATTAGTAGATTATCAATTAAATCAAGCAGGAAATATTCTAATAAAGGATGGTGTAATATCTAAAATAGATGAAAATATAGACGAAGAAGGTATAAAAACTATAGATGGAAAAGGGAAAACCTTAATGCCTTCATTTATAGACACTCATGCCCATTTTAGGGAACCTGGATACGAATACAAGGAAGATATAGAAACTGGAAGCAAAGCTGCTTTAAAGGGTGGATATACGGCTGTATTGCTTATGGGAAACACCAGTCCTCCTGCCAGTAGTAAAAAAATAGTAGAATATGTGTTAAATAAAGGGAAAGAATTGGGCTTAATAGATATACTCCAAGCTGGAACAATCACAGAAAATCTTGAAGGAAACACTTTAGAGCATTTAGAAATGATAAAAGACTTAGTTAATGTTATTACAGATGACGGGAAAGGTGTATTAAGCAGCAAGGTTATGTTTGATGCTTTAGAATATGCAAAAAATAACAACTTAATAATAATGTCCCATGCTGAAGATCCATCCTTTACGGAAACAGATATGAGACTAGCAGAAAATATAATGACCTTTAGAGATATAGAACTGGCTAAAATATCCGGTGGTAGGCTTCACTTTGCTCACGTGAGCACAAAAGAAGCAGCGGAAAGAATTATTAAAGAAAAGAAGAAATATAAAAATATAACCTTTGAAGTAACACCCCATCATATATATTCCTACGATAAAGTGGAATATAGAGTTAATCCGCCACTGAGAAAAAAAGAAGATAGAGACTATCTTGTAGAATGTATTAGAAATGGCGAGGTTGATTGTATAGGAACGGATCATGCCCCTCACAGTAAAGAAGATAAAGAAAATGGTGCACCGGGAATTTCAGGAATTGAAACTGCATTTCAACTTTTATATACAAAACTGGTAAAGGAAGAAGATATTACACTAAATAAATTATCAGAAATAATGTCGAAAAATACTGGAGAACTTCTAAAATTAAACAGTGGAAAACTACAAGAAGGATACCAGGGTGATTTAGTATTAATAGATGAAGAATCAAGTTGTGTAATTAATGGTGATGATTTTACATCAAAGGGTAAGAACACACCCTTTAATGGAGAAAAAGTATTTGGAAAGATTTTAATGACTGTGAGAAATGGAAAAGTAATGTATAGGGAGGAAGTATAAATGATAGTAGATAGACTATATGAAAGAGTAGAGGAAAATGGTCATGTATGTTTAGGACTGGATACGGACTACAGCTACATACCAAAATGGTTTGCAGAAAGCTTTAAAAGTAAAGGAGAAGCAATTTACAACTTCAATAAGGAAATTATAGATAAAACTTACGATTCAGTAGCCTGTTTTAAGGTTCAAATAGCATATTATGAGGCCTTAGGTCTGGAGGGTATGAAAGCTTATAAAAGAACCTTAGATTATATAAAAGAAAAAGATACAATTGTAATTTCCGATATAAAAAGAGGAGACATTTTCAAAACTGCAGAGATGTATGCTCAGGGACATTTTGAAGGTGATTTTGAAAGCGACTACCTTACCTTAAACTCATACATGGGTTTAAATGATTCTATCGAACCATTTTTGCCCTATCTTGAAAAGGACAACAAAGGAGTATTTGTACTAATCAGAACCTCTAATAAAGGAGCCAATGACTTCCAATACATAAAAAATTCCCAGGGAGAAGCTGTGTATGAAATAGTTGGAGAAAAAGTTAATCAACTTGCTGAAAAATACATTGGAAAGTACGGGTTCAGTTCGTTAGGAGGAGTAGTAGGATGTACAAATAACGAAGAAAGCAAAAAATTGAGAAGTAAGATTAAAAATCTTTTCTTATTAATACCAGGATTTGGAGCTCAAGGAGGAGGAGCTAAAGATGTAGTACCTTATCTTATAAAAGGAAACGGTGGAATTGTAAATTCATCCAGAGGATTGCTTCTGGCTTATAAAAACAAAGAAGAAGGATATAAAAACTTTGCTGAAGAATCTAAAAGTGCGGTAATAAATATGAGAGACAGTATTATTAAGGAGTTGAAATAGTGAGGCTAACATACAGTAGAATTTTAAATAACACCCATATTACTGAAGATATTTATCAACTGGAAGTAGAATTTGAGGATAGAAAAATAAACCCGGGACAATTTTTCATGGTCAAATCATTAGAAGGATCCTATTTGCTGCCTCGACCTATAAGTGTATTCGACTACGACGGTAAAACTCTAAAACTTCTATACAAAATAGTAGGTAAGGGAACAAAAATCTTCAGTAATTTAAAAGAAGAAGAAAAGGTTCAAATACTGGGACCCTTGGGAAATGGATTTTCTTTAGAGGATATTGATGGAAATACAGCATTAATAGGCGGTGGAATTGGTATAGCTCCTTTAAACTATTTAATTAAAGGACTTAAAAGAAAAAATATTGATACCTATTTAGGATTTAGAAATGAGATTTACTCTCTGGAAAATTTCGAAAAGTATTCTAACAATATAACTATAACTACGGAAACAGGAAACTTTGGAAAAAAAGGCTTTGTTACCGACTATATTGACTGGGATAAATACGACACATTAATAACCTGCGGCCCGGAAATAATGATGAATAAAATCATAAAAATAGGAATAAAAAAGAAAATTAAAACCTATGTTTCTTTAGAAAAAAGAATGGCCTGTGGAATTGGTGCCTGTTTAGGATGTTCCGTTAAGACTGTGAAAGGCATGAAAAGAGCTTGTAAAGAAGGTCCCGTATTTTTAGCTAACGAACTTATAATTGAGGAGTAGATATGGCGAATTTAAAAATTAATTTTTTAGGAAAAGAATTTAAAAACCCTGTTTTAAGTGCCAGTGGTACCTTTGGTTTTGGAGAAGAATACGAGGATATATTTGACATCAGTAGATTGGGTGGAATATGTTCCAAAGGACTTACTTTAAATCCTAAGGAGGGAAACGAAGATATAAGGATATGGGAAACTTCTATGGGTTTAATGAATAGTATAGGTCTTCAAAATCCTGGAGTAGAGTCATTTATTTCCCGGGAAATAAATATTATGAAAAAGTACAATACAAATATTATTGCTAACTTAGGGGGAAATACAGAAGAAGAATATTTGAAAGGCATTGAATTATTAAATACTTCTGAAGTAGATATTATAGAGCTTAATATTTCCTGTCCCAACGTCAAACACGGGGGTATGGCTTTCGGTATTAAAAGCAAAACAGCTTATGATATAGTAAAAAAATGTAAAGATATTTCCGAGAAACCAATGATGGTTAAGTTATCTCCAAATGCTGAAAACATTGGGGAAATGGCAAGAGCTTGTGAAGAAGCAGGCGCAGATGCACTTTCCCTTATAAATACTCTCAGTGGCATGGCTATAGATATAGATAAAAGAAAACCCGTATTTAACAATAAATATGCAGGAGTATCCGGACCGGCAATTAAGCCAATTGCTTTAAGAATGGTACATGAAGCTGCGCAAAAGGTCGATATACCTATATGTGGAGTTGGAGGGATAAGCTCGGGAAGAGATGCAATTGAATTTCTTATGGCAGGTGCTTCGCTGATACAGGTAGGTACAGCCAACTTCATGAAACCGGATATTTGTATTGACATTATTAATGAAATAGAAGTATTTTTAATAAAAGAAAATATCGAAGATATAAATAAAATAATAGGAATTATATAAGGAGTGAAAAAATGATAGATGGATTAAAATTATTAAAAGAAAGTGAAGCTTTATTAGAAGGGCATTTTTTATTATCTTCAGGAAAACACAGTCCAAAATACGTCCAATGTGCAAAACTTATGCAGTATCCTGATAAAGCAGAAAAAATGGTATCATTAGTAGCTGATAAGGTAAAGAATTTAGATATAGATCTGATAGTTGGACCGGCAATGGGAGGCATAAGACCTGCCTATGAATTAGGCAGACAGCTGGGTATTAGAACAATTTTTACCGAAAGAAGTGAGGGTGAAATGACTTTAAGAAGAGGATTTGAAATTAATAAATATGAAAAAATATTGATAATGGAAGATGTCGTAACAACAGGAAAATCTTCCCTTGAAACAGCAAAGGTATTAGAAGAACTTGGAGGAAAAGTAGTAGGAATAGGATGTTTGGTAGATCGAAAGGTGAGTGTTTTAGACATACCTATTTACAGTGGTATAGAGCTTTTCTTTGAAACTTATGAAGAAAAAGACTGCCCAATGTGCAGAGAAAATAGTAAGGCAGTAAAACCGGGAAGCAGAAACTTATAAATATTACATAATAAATACATATTCACAAATTCCTTGACAGGATAATAAATTTATAATAATCTAATAGTGGTAAAACAAAAAAAGGAGGAGAAATTATGTTAAGAATAAGTTATAAGCAAGTAATTAAAAATGTAGATTATGTAACTATTTCAGGCATAAGTGCGTCTTTTTTGGAATTAAACTCACAATCCTCCGGAACTGATATACTATAATAATAGTCTATTCTACCGTAGGTTGTGTGCCTACGGTTTTTTGTGCGACAGGCAGTCGCACCAGTTCTGACTTTGGTCAGGACTATCTTGCGTAATAGGAACAGCGATAACGA
>JAWSUU010000120.1:0-7819 GCA_033549325.1 Bacillota bacterium
TGTATCTAATTTTAAGCTCAGTCATTTTATTATATCTTTATTTTTAGGAAAGCTTATAATGATATTTTCATTATCTTATATAGGATATAATATTACTTCTTTTTTTGAAACTCCTAGCAAGTCAGTAGTGTTGATAATAGTTATTGTTGCTATTAATTTTACAGGTAAAAATTTAATGGAAAAATACTCCCGTAAAAATCAATAATCCTTTAATTTTTCACCTCCTGAATAAAGATTAAATCTTTTATTTCTCGCAAATCCTACAAGAAGTATTTTCATGTTTACTCCTTTAATCGCTGCATCTTTTGTCACAGCAGCTTTTGATATTATACCTTCTATACATTCTAAAGATAATTTTTCAAGAACTTCTGTAGTAATTCTCCCTGAAAATAAAATCAAGATCTCATCCATCTTTTCTGAGTTTTTTACTATATATCCCAATATCTTGTCTAAGGCATTCTGTCTTCCTATGTCATCTGCAAAATAAATAATTTCGCTGTTTTTTAATATCCCGCAGCTATGTACTCCACCTGTTTCCTTAAATAATGAAGATCTTTGAGTGAATTCTTCCATAGCTTCATTTATTTCTTTAGCATCAGTCCTGTAATTATTACTATGATTATTAATATATTTTTTATTTTTATTTACAATGCAGTAGCATTCTCCATGATTTTCGCTTTTGCTTATAAATTCAATCTTTTCTATATCTTTATATTTAGAAATATAACCTTCAGTAAGTAAAAAACCAATAATCATATTATCTAATTTTTCTTTAAGACAAAGTCTATATCCAACAGGTCGATTATTGACATATATCTTAAGTCTATATTCTACAACGGATATGTCTTCAATCTCTTTGTAATTATTTTTTTCGTATCTAATTATTTTAAATTTATTTTTAATCATATTTCCATCTCATTTTCTTTCAAAAAAGATTCAATATCTTCTTTAGTGTTAAAATTAATAAACATGTCCCAGGTAGGACTGTATTTTCTTGCTGTTTTTTCTTCAATGAATAAAACATCAATTTTTTTTACCAAATCATATATTTTATATCCACCTTTATCGATATATTTTTTTACATCCTCTGTCATGTCTTTTGAATAAAAAGCATTAAAAGGTTCAATCCATTCACCTAATAAGGTTATGCATGCTTTGTGTTTTTTCTTTTTTAACATACTTTTTAAAAACATTATATAATCTCTATTAATAACAGGCATGTCACATGCTAAAAAGTAGGTATGCAAACTGGAGGAATTAACCAGTCCGGCATATATTCCTCCTATAGGTCCTTTATTTTTAATTATATCCGTAAATGTCTTGCAATTTAATCCATGATAGTACTGAGGATAGTTTGTAATCACTATAATTTCTTCAAAATCTCTTTCTAATTTTGAAATTTGCATTTCAACTAATCTTCTATTATTTATATTTAGAAGTTCCTTATTTCTTCCCATTCTTTTGCTTTTTCCACCTGCTAAAATTACAGCAGTTCCAAATTTTCTCATAAAATCAACTCTTTTTTGAATTTTATTTTCCACAAGATGAACTTAATATTTCATCTTGGTTATACAGTTTTCTTATATTAACAGTACTTACTTTTAGCTCTGGTATTTTTGCAATAGGATCAAGTTTAGGATTAGTCAAACAATTAGCTGGTCCATCTGCAAAATGAAAAGGTATAAATACTACTCCCTCTTGAATATCATCAGTTACAAAAGCTCTTACCTTTATACTGCCTCTTCTTGAACTTACAACAATAATCTCACCATCTTCAACATCCAATCCTCTTGCAGTCGCAGGATTAATTTCTACAAAGGATTCATCGTATAGATTATTTAACCCTTCTATTCTTCCTGTCATAGTTCTGGTATGGTAATGATAAAGTATCCTTCCTGTTGTTAATATGTAAGGGTAATTTTCACTAGGTCTCTCATCGCTTTCTGCGTATTCTGCAGGTATAAATAATCCCTTTCCTCTTGCTGGATGTTCTTTGTGAAGAAACTTAGTGCCTGGGTGATTATCATCAGTACAAGGCCACTGCAATCCCGTTTCTTCTATTCTATCATATTTAATGCCAGCGTACTGAGGAGTAAGAGATGATATCTCTACAGCTATTTCTTCTGGACTTTTATAATCTTCTTCCATACCTAATCTTTTCAGTATATCTCTAATTATCATCCAGTCCGCCTTTGATTCTCCTATTGGTTCTATGGCTTTTCTCACCCTTTGAACTCTTCTTTCTGAATTTGTAAAAGTTCCATCTTTTTCTGCAAAGGAAGCAGCTGGAAGAATAATATCTGCAAACTCTGCAGTTTCATTTTGAAATATATCCTGTACTACAATGAAATCAATTTTTTCAAGGGCTTCCTTTACATGACTTAAATCAGGATCTGAAATCATAGGATTTTCTCCCATTATATATAAAAACTTAAGTTTACCTTCAAAACCTTTTTCAAACATCTCTGTAACAGTAAGTCCTACGATGTTGTCTAATTTTTTATTCCAAGCTTTTTCAAATTTTTCTCTGCTACTATCATCATTTACTTTTTGATAACCTGGGTATACGTTAGGTAATGCACCTAAATCACAAGCACCCTGAACGTTATTTTGTCCTCTTAGAGGATTAATACCGGCAGATTCTTTTCCAATGTTTCCACATAGCATTGCTAGATTAGCCAAACTCATAACTCCTTGAGTACCTGTTGTATGCTGTGTTACACCCATAGAATAAAATATACTAGCTTTTTTTCCTTTACCATAGTATCTTGCTGCTTTTACAATATCCTCCGGATTGACACCGCAAATATCTCCAACTACTTCTGGTGTATATTTTTCAACTACTTCAACCAACTTATGGTAATCTTCAGTTTTTTCCTTTATATATTCTAAATCCTGCAATTCTTCTTTTATTATTACATGCATTAGACCATTTGCTAAAGCTACATTAGTTCCTGGAGTAATAGGAAGATATATATCCGCCTTATCTGCAAGGGGTATTGTTCTTGGATCTGCAACTATTAATTTCGCCCCTTTGTTTTTGGCCTGTTTTATAAATGCTCCCAGTACAGGGTGGGTTTCTGTAGTATTTGATCCGGTTACAAAAATAACATCTGAATCTAGTATTTCTCTGTTGCTGTTTGTCATAGCTCCACTGCCTAAAGTTGACGCCAAGCCTGTTACTGTAGAAGCATGACATAGTCTGGCGCAGTGATCCACGTTATTATTTCCAAAATAACCTCTCACCATTTTTTGAAAAAGATAATTTTCTTCATTTGTAACTCTCGCTGATGAAAGTCCCGCTAATGTATCATCTCCATATTTTTCTTTGGTTTCAAGAATTTTACTTACTATTAAATCGTAGGCTTCTTCCCAAGAAGATTCAACAAATTCTCCATCTTTTTTTATTAAAGGTTTTTTTAATCTATCTTTATGATTTATGAATCCGTAGGCAAATTTACCCTTAACACAGAGCAGTCCTTTATTGCTTTCTCCATAGTAAGGTTCAACTTCTACCACTTCATTACCCTTTACTATTAAATTCATCTGACACCCTACTCCACAATAAGGGCAAGTGGTTCTTACTTTCTTTGTCTCCCAATTTCTGTATTTTATCTTTTTCTTTGGTGTAAGAGCATCTACTGGACAAAGAGATACACAAGTTCCACAAGACACACATGGACTTTCTGATAATTTATCGTGAAACCCTGTTGTCACAAACATTTCTTCTCCTCTATTTGCAAAGGCAAGGGCATCTATTACCTGAAGTTCCGAACATGCTCTAACGCATAATCCACATAAGATGCATTTATTATTATCTCTAATAAAAAACTGATTTGTATAATCTATCTCCATGTAATCTCGACTATTGTTAAACTTTGCTTCTTTTATATCATATTTATAACAGTAATCTTGAAGTTTACAGTCACCTGCTTTTTCGCATGTAAGGCAATCCAGGGGATGATCCGATATCATCATATCTAGTATCATTTTTCTGTTACTAATAGCCTTCTTGCTTTCTGTTTCTATTTTCATACCTTCTTTAATATTAGTTGCACAGGCAGGTACCAATTTATCTATTCCTTCTACTTCTACCAAACACAGTCTACATGAAGCACCATTTTCTATTTTCAAATCTTGATGATAACACATATTTGGTATTTCTATATTATTATCTAGGGCAACTTTAAGTAGAGCTTCTCCCTCTTCACCGTAGATCTCTTTACCATTTACATTTATTTTAACTTTAGACATAAATCAGCCTCCACTTTTATAATCTTTCTTCTTTTACTCAGTCATTAATCTTTTTTCTCCGGTAATCTCCTGCATAGGTCGAATATTTTGAGTTAGTTCAACGGCACCTAAATATTCTCCATCAACATTTCTAACTGCAAAATATCTTATAAGGATATATTTATCATCCATCTTTATCCAGAAGTCTTCATTATCTTTTTTTCCACTTTTAAAATCTTCAACTATTTTTTCGACTATATGAACGCTAGAAGGTGGGTGACAGTTTGATACCTTTCTACCTATTATAGCTTTTGTTCTTGGAAAAGTTCTTTCTCCTTCAGAAAAATATTTTACGAAGTCATTTTTATCAACAAATGTTATATCTAAAGGTAAAACATTCATCATAGCTTCAAATTCTTCCAGTTTGAGCATTCCTGTTGAAAGATTTATCATTCCTTCTACTGGTTTTTTTTCTTCTTGTTTTCCTTCTATCTTTGTATCAGGATTCCATACCGGAATATTTTTTACTATATATCCTAATTCATCACTTTCTTCATAAACTGTTTTCCATTCGTCTTGTGTCAAATTTTCTAAAAGCATTGGCAGCATTATGTTTTCTTCTTTAAAAATCATTTCTATAATTTTTTCAGATACGCTGTTAGAGTTTTCTTTTAACTCTTCTACATCTATGTCTTTCTTATCCAAGTACTTAACAATAGATTTTATTTCCTGTCTAATTTCATCATCTACTCCCCACATTACTTGTGGAGGTGCTGTTATACCATACTTTTCCATAAAGGGAAATAATAGATTTTCTTTTTTTACATAATGTAAGTCCACTAATTCTATTAGTTCTTCCATTTTTGATTTAAATTTTAATAAAAATTCTTCTTTAAATAATTTTTTTATTAATGGTTTTATATCTTCTTCTATAAATGTTTCAATAACTTTATTCTCTCTAATTAATATATTAGCAGGATGTCCCGGTATTTCAGATTCATCGTTAGGTTTATGAATATCTTCAATTGAACCTTTAAATACGGAAGCATGAACATCACATAATCTTTGCACTTCTGATACAGGTAAACCTTCTGCAATCAAAGCATTTTCTGCTTCTGTAATTTCAGCAGCAGAAACTCCTTCAAAAGCTTTAGCAAAATCCTCTTTAACTTCTTCTAGTTCTTTTCCATCATGAAGCTGTTTAATGATATCCTTAATTACTTTTTTTCTATATTCTCTATTGTTTATATTTTCGCTCATAATTTCCTCCTCAAAATATACTGTTTCTCTTTTACTATATTTTATCATATATTCTATTATACTATAAGTTTTTTATTTATAAAGAAACAAGAGGCTAAAAACTAGCCCCTTGCATTTAATTTATAGATTTATTTAGAATAATCCGGTTATGAGACCATCGTCATTGACATCTATTAATTCCGAGGATGGTACTTTTGGAAGTCCAGGCATCTTCATTATATCACCGGTAGATACTACTATAAATCCTGCACCAGCTGATACCGTAGCTTTACTAACGGTAATATTAAATCCTTTTGGTCTTCCTATAACTTTAGGATCATCTGATAGTGAAGCCTGAGTTTTTGCCATACATATAGGTAGATTTCCAAAACCTAATTCTGTAAGTCTTTTTATTTCTTTATCAGCTTTTTTAGTGTAGTCAACACCATCAGCACCGTATATTCTTGTAGCTATTTTTTCTATTTTTTCTTTGATACTGTCATTATCATCGTATATAAATTTGAAGTTTTCGTTACCTTGTTCTGTTAATCTTATTACTTCCTTTGCAAGGTCTATTCCACCTTCAGAACCCTTTTCCCATACTTCTGATAATGCTACATTTACTCCTAGTTCTTTACATTTATCTTCTACTAATTTTAGTTCTGCTTCTGTATCAAATGGGAATTTATTTATTGCTACTACTGCACCTAGCCCAAATTCTTTTGTTATGTTTTCTACATGCTTTAGTAGGTTAGGTATTCCCTTTTCTAAAGCTACTAAATCTTCCTGATTAAGTTTGTCCTTAGCTGCTCCACCGTGATGCTTTAGGGCTCTTACTGTAGCCACGATTACTACTGCATCAGGCTTGAAGCCTGCCATTCTTGATTTTATATCTAAGAATTTTTCTGCTCCTAAATCCGCGCCAAATCCTGCTTCTGTTACTACATAATCTGCAAAGTGCTTAGCCATTCTTGTCGCCATAAGTGAGTTACACCCATGAGCTATATTTGCAAATGGACCTCCGTGAATAAATGCCGGTGTACCTTCTAATGTTTGTACTAAATTTGGTTTTAGAGCATCTTTTAGTAGTGCCGCCATTGCTCCTTGAGCTTTTAAATCCCCTGCTGTTACAGGATTTTTATCCTGGTCGTAAGCTACGATAATTTTAGCCATTCTCTCTTTTAAATCAGTTATATCCTTTGCCAAACAAAATGCTGCCATAACCTCACTTGCTACTGTTATATCGAAACCATCTTCTCTAGGTACTCCGTTGGCTTTTCCACCTAATCCACAAGTTATGTTTCTAAGTTGCCTGTCGTTCATATCTAATACTCTTCTCCAGGTAATGTTTGTAACGTCTATATCAAGCTCATTTCCCTGTTTTATATGATTGTCAAGCATTGCTGCTAGTAAATTGTTTGCAGCTCCTATAGCATGAATATCTCCTGTAAAGTGAAGATTTATATCTTCCATTGGTACTACCTGAGCATATCCTCCACCGGCTGCTCCACCTTTAATCCCAAATACCGGACCTAAGGATGGCTCTCTTAAGGCTACTATTGTATTTTTGCCTAACTTAGATAATGCATCCGCTGTACCTATAGTAGTTGTGGTTTTCCCTTCTCCTGCTGGAGTAGGAGTGATTGCTGTAACTAAGATTATTTTACCATCTTTGCTCTCTGTTTTATTTAGTACATTGTAATCAATCTTTCCTTTGTACTTACCGTACATTTCTACGTCATCTTCTGTTAGATTAAGCTTCTTTGCTACTTCTCTTATGTCTTTCATCTTTGCTTCTTGTGCAATTTCAATATCACTTTTAAATCCCATTATGACCTCCATTGATTTTTTTATTATTTTATAATATAAACGTCTATAAAACGTCTATATATTTTTCGATAAAAATTTAACGTTTAATGTTCATATCTCTTGTATTACATACTATTATAATTTATCATATTTATAAAGAATTTAAAAGTAAAAGGAGACTAAAATGTTTACTTAAAGAAATAAAATTGATAATATGTTAATATACTTAAAAGAAAAGGATGATAGATTTGGAAATAAAAATTAATTTTTTAGGTTCACCACAAGTATTTGTAGATAAAAAAAGAATATATTTCCCCTATAAAAAAGCGGAAGCTTTATTTTATTATCTATATTTCAAAAAATCATCCTCAAGAAATAGTCTTACTGAAATCTTCTGGTGTGATTTCGACGAAAAATCTGCTAAAAAAAATCTAAGAGACGCTCTTTATAAAATTAAAAAAACTTTTGGATTTGACATCCTTATTTCACCTAAAAGAGCTTCTTTAATGTTAAATTCAGAGTACAATATAATCTCTGA
>JAWSUU010000121.1:0-7801 GCA_033549325.1 Bacillota bacterium
AAAAAAGCAAATAAAAAATTCAAGGAGGAATCAAAAATGAGTAAAAAATTTTTCGATGATAAATGTAATGGTATCTTTAGAAGGAGAAGTTTTCATAAATGATTCTGAAGTAGTAACAGCAGACATAGAAGGATCAAACGGTGTGATACACGTTATTGATGCAGTATTAGTACCTGAAGACGTTGTACTAGAAACTGAAGAAGAACAGGAAACATTTCCCTACCTGATACTGGAGTAGATTTAGGAGCTTTAGCTTACTCAGTATTATCAGCATTAGGAGTATCTGGAATGATTTAAACAAAGAAAAAAATTAAATAATATAAATATTAAAGAAGGTAGAGAGATTTATTTTACATTCTTTTTTGTGCTATATTAAATTATAAAACATGGTATAATGAGTATGGTGATCTTATGGAAACATATATTTTTTACTACTATATAATAATAAACATAATTTCTTTTTCTTTTTCAGGTCTAGATAAAATTAAGGCAAAGAAAAACAAATGGAGGGTGAAAGAAAAAACCCTGCATACATTTTCTTTTTTAGGCGGAGCATATGGATCTATATTATCTATGATTATGTTTAGACATAAAACTAAAAAGTTGAAATTTAAAATAATTACTGCTGTAGCATTTATTATACATACAGCCATAATAGGATACTGGTTGTATTCAAACTATTTTCCCTCTAGCTGATACTTCAAGTTCTTTTATGATTTCTCCATTTGAAACTAAATAAGCCTTGTCATATAGATTCACAACTGGACAGATATGATTTGGTATGATTTCTATCTTTTCCCCTATACTAATAGATTTATTAAATTCTTTATTATTTATAACTCCGTGTTCATCATATACCCTTTCGATAAATATACCATTTCCATTCTTTATCATACCGATACCTTTTGTAGCTCCTAAACCGCTGCTTTTACCCTGCATAGTTAATGCCTTTGCTCCAGAGTCGGTTACCACTCTTTTCTCAGTAGGCTTGCTTATAACAGAGGTTAAAACAGTAGCAGCACAGCTATCATAGTTGCCAATTATATTCCCTTGAATCACATCCATAAAGATATAGGTGCCTATTCTTACTTCAGTGATGCCTTCTAAAACTTCGAAATCAAAGATAAATGAAGGAGTAGATCCAATACTTACTACTTCAAGAGGATAACCAATTTTTTTCGCAATTTCAGCATAAGCTAAAGTATCCCTTTGAGATTTAATAAAAATATTTCGAATTTCTTCGATAGAATTTGCACCATAGGAGTGTCCATCGTGAGAAAATATTCCTTTTAAATTAACATGGGGTGTTTTTTTAATTAGTTCTACAAGTTCTGTGAATTTCTTTTCTGATGTTACTCCTGATCTTTTTTCTCCAACTTCGATTTCGATTAAAACATCTATAACCATATTTTTTTCTTTGAATATTTTTTCTAATTCCTTTACGTGATATGGATTGTCTATACCTAAGGATATATTAATTTTTTCTTTTAAATTCCTTATTCTTTTTAACTTATAATATCCTACTATTTCGTTAGCAATAAAGATATCTTTTATTCCTTCCGAAGCCATTATTTCAGCTTCACCTACTTTTGCTACAGCAATTCCTACTGATCTTTCATCCAATTGAAGTTGTGCCAATTTTGGCATTTTATGAGTTTTAGTATGAGGTCGCAAATCCAATCCTAATTTATTAGCTTTTTTTTGCATGTCTTTAATATTTTTCATCATTATTTCTCTATCAATAAGTAGAGCAGGGGTGTCGATTTGACTGTATATAGATTTCATATTAGCTCCTTTTTAAGTTTTTCTTATTATATCAATTTTGAATTCATTTATCCATATTTTTAAAAATCGTTTAAAATTAACTACCCAAGCTATATAATATAGATAAATAAAACTTTGGAGGTATCTCATGGAAAGAGAATATAAACTATTCCCGGAAATCGAACCTTTTAATACTGGGTATTTAAAAGTTTCGGATATTCATACAATATATTATGAAGAGGTAGGTGATCCGGAAGGAAAGCCTATTGTATTTTTGCACGGAGGACCGGGAGCAGGAATTAGCCCCGACAGCAGGAGATTTTTTGACCCTGAATTTTACAGGATAATACTTTTCGAGCAAAGAGGCTGTGGGAGAAGTACTCCCCATGCTGAAACAAAAGAAAACACGACATGGGATTTAATTGAAGATATAGAAAAATTAAGAAGTTTATTTAATATTGAAGAATGGATAGTATTTGGAGGAAGCTGGGGATCTACCCTATCTTTAATATATGCCATAAATTATCCGGAAAGAGTTAAGGCATTAATATTAAGAGGCATATGGCTTTCAAGAGAAGAAGAAATCCTGTGGACATTTGGAGGGGGAGCTTCTAGATTTTTTCCTGAAGTTTGGGAAAAGTTTTTAGAACCTGTAGGTGAAAGTAAAGGAAAAAATCTAGTAGAAGAGTATTATAAAATTTTTACTCAAGGAAGTAAAAAAGAACAGATTGAAGCAGCAAAAGCTTGGAGTTTTTGGGAATCTAGTATAGTAAAACTTATTCCTTCTGAAGAAATAATAGAGAAATCTACGGAAGAAGAACATGCAGTAGCAATAGCAAAACTTGAATGTCATTATTTTGCAAATAACATGTTTGGAAAAAAAGAGAATTACATACTAGATAATATAGAAGAAATTAAAGATATACCTGCATTTATCGTTAACGGTAGATATGACGTAATTTGTCCACCATATACTGCAAAGCAGCTTCACGACAGTTTGAATAATTCAGAATTTGTTGTAGTCGATGATGCAGGTCACTCAACTGCAGAAGAGGGAATTATTCATGAACTCGTAAAATCTACTGAAAAATATAAATACGTTTACAAGTAATTTTAAAAGGATTGTCTGAATTGTAAAGAGATACAATAGCGACTATCATTTTCTGATAGTCGCTATATTTATATATCATAATTTTTACTTCACTACTACATCTCCAAGTTTAGTTTGCAATTTTATTACATTACTACCTTTTGAAAACTTGGCTTTTACTGATTCACTGGTAAAAGTTTTTTCTCTATTTAATATATTCATAGGTCTTTTTATTTTTACTGAACCTACTTTAGTTTCTGCTTCTATCAAACCTTCTGAATTATTTCCTGATATGTATTTAATACTACCAGTTTTAACAATTATATCAGCATAGTACTTAAAATATGAATCATCTAGAATAAAGTCTCCAATTTTTAGTTCAACATTTAAATTACCGTATATGCTTTTAAGCTTTATATCACCGGCATTTAACTTCAAGTCGATTATATCCTGAGAGGATAGATTTTCACCTTCGATTTCTCCTGCTTTTAAGGTTGATCTAATATTTGATTTTATATTTTTCATTTTTATACTTCCGGTCTTAACATCAGCTAAAAAAGTATCAGCAACAACATTTATTCCCTTGATTTCTCCGGTTTTAACCACAGAACTAATATGATGGAGAGTTAAATCCCTTATGTCAGTAGAGCCTGTGGTTACCTTACCTATTAAACTTATATCCTTTGATTCTGGCACTAAAAGTTTAAGAACACATTTTTGATAGAAAATCATGCCTTTTAAATCCACATCAACCTTTATATTAATAAGACCTCCATCCACTTTTGCAGAAGCTTCATTTATATAATCTTCGTTGTCTACAAGTAAATCAACATGTATTTTTTCGTCTTTTGAAGGATATATTTCCACAGAGCCAATATTTAGCTCATATGTAATAGTTTTTATATCTTCTACTTCAAAGTGTTTCTTAATAATTTCCGATTTATTGTAATACAAAACCTGTGGTTTACGGTTGGATTCAAAGTTTTTAGCTATTTCTTTAGGATCACCCAATGACTCGCAAATTTCTTCTTCAGTTCTACCTTCTTCCAATCCTATTTGAAAATGCTCTTCAAAATCTTCCAGAATTTCACTAATTTCTTCTTTATTTACATCCTTTGTTTTTAAATAATATTTTGTTAGGTCTAAAAATTCCTGCTTTTTCATTTTAATCCTCCTCAATAAGTTTAAAAACTCTACTATTGAATTCTTTCCATTCTTCAATTAACTCATAATATCTTTTGAAACCATTTTCTGTTATTTTATAATACTTCCTTGGAGGTCCTGAATCCGACTCTTTTAAATAGGTAGAAACTAAATTCTCTTTTTTCATTCTTTTTAAAAGAGGATAAATAGTGCCTTCAGAAACATCAATTTCTTTAGATATAACAGAAGATAGTTTATAACCATAAGAGTCTTCCTCTTTCAATACAGATAATACACACATAGGAAGAATTCCTTTCTTATATTGAGTATCCATTATCATCACCCCTTCAATCACAAATATATAATAACACACAGTAATATGTAATGCAAGATACTAAAACTAAAAAATATATTAATTTTAAATTAATACACAGTTAAATTTTCAAAAAAAACTATCATTTAACCTAATAAAGAGTTATAATATTCTGAATAAAGAAAAATATGAATTAATATGAGGCAGGTTAATAGATGAGAGGCGATATAGTATTTGTGACAAGAGAACCTTTATTGTTTAAAAATATTGAGAGTAGAATTAACAAAGAAAGCTGTATAATAGATAAATTAATAGCAAGAATAGTATATTATAGGCACTATGGAATACAGGTTAACAAAAATGAAATTATTCATTTCTACTGTCCGAGTATAATGAAATTAAAAATGGGAAGGGTAGAAAAAATAAGCATTGAAAAATTCACTGGTGTCAATGGAATATTAGAATATGAGAATAATAACAGTATTAAATTAGATAGAGATCAAATAGTAGAAAGAGCTGAAAAACATTTAGATACAGATTTTGGAGGATATAAAATAACCAGCAATAACTGTGAACACTTCTCAAACTGGTGTTATACTGGTGAAAAGATGACAAAACAAAACCCTGGTATCACGACCTACAAAAGTATTTTGTATATGTTTGGAGGACTTTACTACTTTTTTATAGGATTAAATGTATTTTCTGAATTTATAAAGAAGAATGAATTATAATATCTAATTCATTCTTCTTTTAATTTATGCTGTCCATTCACCATGTACTACACCTACTAAATACCAATCTCCGTTATCTTCTTCAAAAACTAATACTAAGCTCCTCCAATCCATTCCCATAAACTGAGGGTCGAATCCTGTAAAATGAAATTCAACATAGGATTCATTAGTATATACATCTTCAATATTGTTATTTATATTACCTGTTCCTACTATAGAATTTACACCTATAAGCTCTGGGTTAAGATAATCTTCATCATATACAAATCTACTGTGATAAGAGGCATATTCACCGGCTATACTTTCGCCAGTTCCATCGTATTCCCCCCAAACATATACAGTTGTATTTGTAAACATATTTGATCCTATAGTGTTACCTGGATAAAAAATTATATCGGTATTTTCATTAATATTAAAATATGGAGAAAATCTAACTCCCCGGGTAGGATGAGCATGATTAGACAGAGCTGCTCCATCTTCATTAGCTAAATATCCCAACACAGTAAAAGCTTCACTCAGTAAAGAAGCAGATTGGCTAGGAGAGTTTGATAATACTTCTATTTCGCTGCTTAGCTCATTGATAGTATTATCCTTTTCACTAATTAAATTGTTTTTTTCTTCTAGTGAACCTTCTAAAATACCAACATTACCTTCTAAATCCTCTATTTCAACTTCCAAAGATGAAATTTCATTTTCTGCACTTTCTATTTCTGATTCCAAATTAGAAACTACAGTGTCATCTGTACTACAGCTGGATAGAATTAGTGCAGAAATTAATAATATACTTATAATAAAATATTTTTTATTCATAATGACCTCCTTTAAGTTCAAAAGACAATTGATACACATTATCAATTGAGTATATTTATTATATACCCTTAAAAACCTTAGATATGCAAAATTTATAAAAATCTAAAAATTATAATATTCAGTATAAAATTTTAATTTGAGGGTAAATATAAGAATAGAGTCAAAGAATTGATTTAAGGAGGCAAAAAAATGGATAATAAGAAAATTCAAAAGAGTATAGTATTTAGCGACAAATCTTTTACAAAAAGAATTGTCTATGATATGAAAGATGTTTTAGTATTTGTTTTAAACTTTAAACCGGGACAAGAGTTACCGGTGCACAAACACGAAACATCAAAGGTTGTATATAAAGTTTTATCAGGATCTGGAGAAATTAAAATAAATGATTCATTAGAAAAAGTAGAAGAAGGAACTATTGGATATGTAAGTGGAGAAGATGATTTTAGTATACCTAAGGTAGATGAAGATATGAGTCTTTTCGTAACAATAAGTCCAAGACCTAAGAATGATGTATATGCAAAAGATGTAGGATAAAATTATAGCCCCTTTTAAGGGGCTTATTTTTATACTTCAGATTTTTTCTTAAAGGCTATGTTCATTATACTTCCAATTATTATTAATCCAACTAAGGTCAAAACAAATCTTAGTGCCGTAAAAGATAAACCTAAAAATTTAATTTCTACCATTAACTGTGGAATTTTTAATGCTGCCCAAGCTCCTAAAAATATAACAATATTAAAAATACTTGCTTCTTTCTTTAGAAGAGAGGCTGCCATTGGAAAAGCTGCATATAAAGGACCGGTAGGTAGTGTGCCTAATACAAATGCTATTAATCCACCCTTTAATCCTGATTTGCTTCCAAGCCATTTTTTAATTTTATCTTTATCTATCCACACTTCCATAAATCCCATAAGTAAAAAAACAGCAGGCATTATTATTGCCAATTTAATTTGCTTCCCTTTTGAATATTTTTTCTTCGTAAGTATCAATTAATCTTTTCATTACAGATTTTCTGTATCTTATAAAGTTTATATATTCACTTAAATCATTCTTGCTTTTTTCTGTTATTGTATATACTCTTTTTTGAGGACCGCCTTCTCCCTTTTTCCAAGAAGATTTTACTAAACCTTCTTTTTCCATTTTTCGCAAATTTCTATATAGGGTACTTACACTTAATTCTTCTTTTTCAAAGCCGTATTCCTCGAGTTCTTCTATAAGGGAGTAACCGTGATCTGCTTTGTCGTATAAAAGGGTAAGTAAACATATTTTTAAAAATTTTTCTGATTTATAAGGTTTATCGCAACATCTTTGCTTCTTATCAATCATTTTTCCTCCTATATTCGTATCAACTATATTCATGATGCATATAGTATAAATCATTTATTAATATGTGTCAAATATTTCTACCTTGTATGTTTAGATTTAGAAGTATATAATTTAACCTGAATTATTCACAGTAATTCAGTAAATGGTCTTTAAACTGCATAATTACAGTACTTTTGATTAATTCTACTTTTCACTTATTAAGTGAAGAAAACTATAGAAAAAGAGCTCCACCTTTGTTAAAATTTAAGTAACCAAACAAAAAACCAAACAAAGGAGAAACTCTTATGTCTATTTTAAATGCAATACAGTTAGAAAGCAATAGTAAAATCAAAATAAATTTCGATGGAGGCGATTTATCCTCCGATTCAGGACTACTTCTAATTAAAGAATTCGCCCATAAAATAGGTTTCCATAAGCAGGTCAAAAGGCTTTTTAAAACCAAGGATGAAGCTATACGTGTTCACAAAGATGATGAAAATTTACGCCAAATGATTTATCAAATCATTGCAGGATACTTTAATGATAACGATGCTGATGAACTTACCAACGAGCCAGTATTTACAAATATTCTAAATAAAAATACTCTTGCTTCTCAACCTACACTGTCTAGATTCTACAATCGTA
>JAWSUU010000122.1:0-7740 GCA_033549325.1 Bacillota bacterium
GTAGCAGTAGGTATTTTAATAATTGGATATACATTTAATGCTTTTGGATATTTGTTAATATAAAGTTAAAAATCAATAAATCAGCAGAGGAAAACCTAGTAGGGGTATCTTCTGCTGATTTTTATAATTTATTAAAGAAATATACCTTGCTACATAAAAGATCTCATAAAATATTATATAATTGGATAAATATTACGAAATTGTTGCATTTAATGTATAAATAGATGCATTTGATGTTTTAATCAACATTTTTCTTGAAAAATATGATAAATATATAATAGGTAGGTGTTTATATGGATAAAAATATATATTATGAAAAAATGCTGGATAAGCTTAAATATAATTTTGATATCAATAAAAACGAAACAATAGGAAAATGGAAGTTTGAAATTGCCGCTAAATCTCATATAAGAAATGAAAAGTATTTAGGTTTTAAAAGTGCTGTAATATATGCCTTTGAAAACGATGAATACATTTACGGCAAACATTTTCAAAACATATCTATAAAAGACGTAGAAAACGTTGTAGAATTATTAAAGTCTACAATAGATAATACTGTAGAACCTCATGAAGAACATATGTCTACTACTTTTACAGCTTTAATTACCGTAGATGAGCCTGTAGATGAAGAAGTTAAAAAATATATAAAAAAATTTAAATATCAAAAATCATTTCTATTTGGATTTAGGGGTTGGGTAGTGGTAAGAGTAATACTTGTTGAACTTCATAATCATCAGGTTACCGGCAGTAAAGAAGCTAAGAAAGATGAAAGCTTCTATTTGCCTCAATAGTTAATAATAGGGCAACCTATTAAAATATATTATAATTAAGGAGGAGTTTTAATGGCATTATTACTAATTTTATCATCAATTGTTATTTTTATTATTGCATACGTTACTTACGGTTCCTGGCTTGCTAAAAAGTGGGGTATAGATGCAGATAAGGAAACGCCATCCCATACAATGGCAGACGGCGTAGACTATGTACCTGCGAAGGCACCGGTACTATTAGGTCATCACTTTGCTTCCATAGCTGGAGCAGGACCTATTGTTGGACCAATTGCTGCAGCAATATTTGGGTGGCTTCCTGTATTTTTATGGATTATAGTTGGAAGTATTTTCTTCGGTGGAGTGCATGACTTTGGAGCACTATTTTCATCTGTTAGAAACGAAGGTAAATCTATAGGTCACGTTATAGAAACAACCATAGGTGAAACCGGAAAGAAATTGTTCTCAGTTTTTGCTTGGTTAACTCTGATACTTGTAATTGCAGCTTTTGCAAACATAGTTGTAGCAACATTTGTATCAACACCTTCGGTTGGAACTACTTCAATTCTTTTCATAATACTAGCTGTTGGATTTGGTATAGCAGTTAATAGAATGAATATTGGATTACTTCCAGCGACTATTGTTGGTGTAGTTTTATTATTCGGAAGTATTTGGGTTGGTCTTCAATTCCCAATAGTAGCATCTTTTAATACTTGGTACGGGGTAGTACTTGTATACATATTTGTAGCTTCTACAGCTCCTGTATGGATACTACTGCAACCTAGAGATTATCTAAACTCATTCCTATTATATGCAATGTTAGGTGGAGGTGTAATAGGATTATTACTATACAGACCAGGTTTAGAGCTACCAGCAGTAACCAGCTTTAAGGTAGGAACCTCATACCTATTCCCAATTTTATTCGTTACAGTAGCATGCGGTGCTATATCAGGATTTCACTCCTTGATTAGTTCTGGAACAAGTTCTAAACAAATTAACTCTGAAAAAGACATCAAACTTATAGGATATGGATCGATGCTAATAGAAGGTGTACTTGCAGTTATAGCTATTATTACAGCTGCATATATAAGCGCTGAAGAATTTCAAGCACTTCTTTCAGCTGGAGCTGCTAACAACGTATTTGCATCAGGTGTTGGTACATTCATGACTTCCTTCGGAGTACCTTTCGATGCTGGTAAATCTTTCGTTGCACTAGCAATAGCAGCATTTGCTCTTACAAGTCTTGACTCCGGTACAAGAATTGGAAGATTTGTATTCCAAGAATTCTTTGAAGATGCAACAAAAGAGAAACAATCAAATCCATTAACAAATATATACATAGCTACATTTGTAACTGTTGCAGCTGGTGGACTTTTAGGTTTAGCAGATTGGAGACAGATTTGGCCGGTATTTGGTTCAGCGAACCAATTACTTGCAGCATTAGCATTATTAGCAACAGCTATGTATCTTAAAACTAACGGTAAAGAATACAAGATGGTTGTATATCCAATGATATTTATGTTTTTAGTAACCCTTACAGCATTGATATTCCTTGTACAAGCAAACATAGCAGCTGGAAACTTTGCACTAGTAATTGCAGGGATAGCATTATTTATTCTAGCTATAATTCTAATCAAACAATCTTACCATGTATTGTTTGGTAAAGAAGAAGATAAAGTAGCTTAACTAAAGAATTAATTAATTTAATATGATACAATATAAGCAGAGAGATAATTATCTCTCTTCTGTATTATATATATGAAAAGGTGATTATAAATGAATATTAAAATTGATAGTAAAGCAATTAAATACATAAGAAGTAAAGATGCAGATACTATTACCGTAGACCTTATGGTAGGAGGAGCTTGTATAGAAGTTGGAGAACCCATAGTTTATATTGGTATACCTAAGGAGCCTGTAGCCAAATATACAAAACATAGAATCTCTTCAATAGATGTGTATTTATATAAAGGTGCAGAGCCAAAGGTAAAATCAATAACAATTACTTATAAAAACTTCCTAGGGTTTAAATCTCTGGGAGTTGAAGGTATAAAACTCTGGTAGTCAGCTGATTTTTCCTTTTTCGGGTTAAAGCTGTATATGCATTGTCTACTAAATAAAGTAAAAGTTTAAATTCTGTTGTGGAGAGGTTAATTTCCTCTTCATTTTTTGTTACTTTGTATGCATTTCTAAATATTTTAATTCTTCCAAACTCTATAAAATATTCAAAAAAAGAAACAGAGATAATAATAAGTATTATTGAAAAAAACCAAACAGTTGAATTTAAAGTTAAGGACAGAGGGTTTGAGATAAAAATAATGCATAAATATACAGTAATAGAATAAATATAAAAAATATCTTGACATTCCGCCACCCCTTTCATAAAATATACTTACAGAATAAATATTAAATACTTAATAAATATGAAGAGGTGATTTTGTGAATCCAATAAATGTAACATCAGAAATAGGAAGACTAAAAAAAGTACTGTTGCACAGACCGGGAAAAGAACTTGAAAATCTAATGCCGGATTATTTAGATAGATTGCTCTTTGACGATATACCTTACTTAAAGATAGCTCAAGAAGAACACGATGTATTTGCTAAAGTTTTGAGAGACAATGGAGTAGATGTAGTTTATGTAGAAGAACTTTTAAAAGGTGCTATAGAAAAGGAAGAAGTAAAAGAAAAGCTTATACAAGAATTCATTAGAGAAGCTGGAATATGGCATGAAGAAAGATGTAAGGGTATAAAAGAATACTTGGGTACCTTAGATAATACAGATCTAATTAAAAAAATGATTTCAGGAATTAGAAAGACAGAAATTAAGGACTTTACAAGAAGAGGACTAGTTGATTATCTAGATATAGACTATCCCTTTGTCATAGATCCTCTACCGAATCTCTACTTTACAAGAGATCCTTTTGCAGCCATAGGTAAGGGAATATCACTACACAAGATGAGAACATCCACAAGAAATAGAGAAACTCTTTTTACAAAGTATATATTTAATCATCATCCTGACTATGCCAATGAGCATGTACCTTTCTGGTATGATAGAACGGATAAATTTTCTCTTGAAGGTGGAGATATACTAATACTAAACAAAAATATAATAGGAGTTGGTATATCTCAAAGAACGGACCCAACTGCTATAGAAATATTTGCTAAAAACGTACTAAAAGCAGATAATGATTTCAATCGAATATTAGCCTTTGACATACCTAAAAACAGATCATTTATGCATCTAGATACAGTGTTTACTATGGTAGATCACGATAAATTTACAATACATCCAAACATCGAAAAAACTATAACTATTTTCTCCCTCACCTTAGACGGAGATAATATAAAGATAGAAAAGGAACACGATAGATTAGACTATATTTTAGCTAAATATTTGGAGTTAGATGAAGTTGAATTAATAAGGTGCGGCGGGAAAAGTCCGGTAGATGCAGCAAGAGAACAGTGGAATGATGGATCCAATACTCTAGCAATTGCACCAGGAGAAGTAGTTGTATACTCAAGAAACTACGTTACAAATAAGATGCTTCAAGATAGCGGAGTTAAAACTCATATTATACCAAGCAGCGAACTCTCAAGAGGTAGAGGTGGACCTAGATGTATGTCCATGCCTTTGGTAAGAGAAGAAATAAAATAAAAATACATGAAAATGAAAATCTGCAGTATATTTTGCTGCAGATTTTTTATTTAAGTCCCATTTGTATTATCATATCTAGATATTCCATGAACTGCTCCGTGTATCCTTCCACATCCTTACTACCTGTTTCAAGATATTTATTTAACAGACCGCTGTAAGTAAGAATCATCAATTCGTTAATTTTTTCAGCAATATTTTCATTAAAATATCCATTTTCAACACAGTTGGCAACAAGAGCCATATTTCTTTTGTATATATTATTTTTGCTTAACATAGCTTTCAATCGTTTATTTTCAGTCTTCAATCGATCAGGAAATATTTCGTGATAAAGGGTTACAGTTTCATTTAATTCGAGGCTGTACTTGGAAAAAAACAAATCATAGAAATCGTTAGGATTTTTAAAAGTTTCCTCCACAAATATACGAAAAACTTCTTTTAATTCTACTAATGGATCTAAATCATCGGGGATTTCTTTATATAAACGATTTTTGTATACTTCTAGATTCGAAATTTTTGTAAAAAAAATAAGGTGTTCAAGATCATTAAAATAGTTGTATATAGTAGCACTATTATATCCAGCTCTTTCAGCGATACTTCTAATAGTAGCTTTTTCTATTCCTTCTTCTTTTATAATTTCATCTGCTGCTGTTATAAAATAACCCATCATACGCAATTTCTTAATACTTAATTCTGTCATATAATACCTCCATAGTTTATGTGTTAGAAAATTGGTTTTTAAATATATAATAAATTAGAAAATTTTCATTTTATAATTAAATTTACAAAAAAATTATACCACAAATACTAATAAAATGAAAAAAAATTAACATTAAATAATTACAGGCAATATAACCACGGTTATAAAAAAAATCAAGATTATAACATAATCATGTTTACAAAATAACCACGGTTATGCTATAATGTAAATATAATTGATAAATAAATATCAAGTTTGAAAGGAGGAATCAATATGAACCTTGAAATAGGCAACTTTCAGGTTAATAATGTACAATTTGGGCAAACGTCTTCATATAGTGATGGGACATTAACTATTAATAAAAAAGAAGCCCTTGCAGTAGTTTTTCAAGATGATCATATTACCGAGGCGGATATTATTTTAACTAAGCCCGGTGACGATGTAAGAATCGTACCTGTGAAAGAAGCAGTTGAACCAAGATACAGATTAAATGGTGGTCCAACTTTTCCAGGTATAACAGGTAAAATTGAAAGAGTAGGAGAAGGAAAAACTGTTGCTCTAAAAAACTGCAGCGTATTAGCAGTAGGTAAGCACTGGGGTAGCTTTGGTGATGGATTAATTGATATGAGTGGAGAAGGTGCTAAATATACAATTTTTTCAAAACTAAACAATATCTGTCTTATAGCTGATACTGATGAAGAATTTGAACGTCATGAAATACAAAAGAAAAATCACGCTATACGTTGGGCGGCTCATAGATTAGCAGAATATTTAGGAAGTATAGTAAAAGATATGACGCCAGAATCAAAAGAAATATTTGAATTAGGACCGATAACTAAGCGGGATGAAAAAACAAATAATTTACCATCAGTAGTTTATGTAATGCAGCCTCAATCTCAGATTGAAGAATCAGGATTTAATGTTTTAAATTATGGATGGGATACAAATAGAATGCTTCCGACATTTATGCATCCAAATGAAATTCTTGATGGTGCAATGATAGGTGCTAGTTATATGTGCTGTTCATCTAAATGGTCAACCTATGATTTTCAAAACTGTCCTACTATAAAATCTCTATATAAAGAACACGGCAAGACTATTAATTTTTTAGGAATTGTAATGTCAAACTTAAATGTTTCTTTAGAGCAAAAAGAAAGAGCGGCAATGTTTGTACAGCAAATAGCTAGTAATCTAGGAGCAGATGCGGCCATTATAGCTGAAGAAGGTTACGGTAATACTGATGCCGATTTTATTGAATGCTTTAGACTATTAGAAGAAGCAGGAATAAAAACTGTGGGAATGACTAATGAATGTACAGGTAGTGATGGAACATCACAACCATTAGCGGCTTTAGATGTATCTGCAGATGCAATAGTATCTTGCGGTAACGTGTCAACCTTAATAGAATTACCAGCAATGGGAACAGTTATAGGTGAACTGGAATCACTAATGAGAGACGGATTGTCCGGCGGTTGGGAAGATGATGATGTATTAGGTCCTTCTGTTAGAGAAGATGGTTCAATTATTATGGCAAATGATTCAATGTTCTGTGGAGACTCAGTTTTAGGTCAGTCAATTAAAACAGTTAAAGAATTTTAATTTAAAGGAGGTGAATTAAATGAAAAAAGGAATTTTATACTTAAATCAATTTTTTGGACAAATCGGTGGAGAAGATAAAGCAGACTATGCTCCTGAAATAAGAGACGGTGTAGTTGGAGCAGGACTTTTGTTAGATAATTTGTTAGAAGATGCAGAAATCACCCATACAGTAATTTGTGGAGATAACTTTATGGGCTCAAATGAAAAAGAAGCAGTAGAAACTATACTTGGTTTTTTAGAAGATAAAGAATTTGATATATTCTTTGCCGGACCGGCTTTTCAAGCAGGTAGATACGGTAATGCCTGTGGAGTAATATGTAAGGCTGTAAAAGAAAAATTTAACGTACCCGTTGTAACATCTATGCATGAAGAAAATCCTGGTGTAGATATGTTTAAGAAGGACGTTTATATTTTAAGAGGCGGCGATAGTGCTGCAAAGATGAGAAAAGATATGCCGAAAATGGCTACACTTGGTAATAAACTATTAAAAAACGAAGAGATTAAAGGTGCTGAAGCTGAAGGATACTATCCAAGAGGTATTCGTTTGGAAGTATTTTTAGAAGATGAAACTCCAGCTTGTGATAGAGCAGTGGATATGCTTCTTAAAAAAATTAATGGAGAACCTTTTGTTTCTGAATTACCAATTCCAAAATTAGATAGAGTGCCGATTGCCCCGGCAATTAAATTAGCAGATGCTAAAATAGCACTTATAACTTCAGGAGGTATCGTACCAGTTGATAATCCTGACAAAATTCAATCTTCATCAGCAACTCGGTGGGGTCGATATTCTATTGCAGATCTGGAAAGATTAGGAAATAAAGCAGAAGGAGCTTTTAAAACGATACATGCTGGGTATGATCCTGCGGCAGCAGATGCTGATCCAAATGTAGTTTTACCTTTAGATGCCTTAAAAGCTTATGAAAAAGAAGGTAAAATAGGAAGTATTCATGATTACTATTATGCAACTGTAGGGACGGGGACTTCAGAAGGTGAATCAAAGAGAATGGCTCTAGAAAT
>JAWSUU010000123.1:0-7730 GCA_033549325.1 Bacillota bacterium
GGTGCTGACTCAGAATTTTTAGGAAGATACACCAAAGGAGACATAGTAGTTGCTGGTAAAAATTTCGGATGCGGTTCCAGTAGAGAACACGCAGCTATAACCTTAAAAACTATAGGAGTGGGAGCAGTAATATCTGAATCTTTTGGAAGGATATTTTACAGAAATTCAATTAACTTAGGTCTTCCTCTAGTGGTATGCAAAGGTATAAGTGAATTTGTAGAAGATGGAGATCAGATAGAAGTAGATTTAGAGAAAGGTACTATAAAAAACATCACTAAAAATGAAAGTAAAAAAGGAGAAAAGCTGCCGGAGTTTGTATTGGAAATGATGGAAGCTGGAGGAATAAAAAAATACTATATAAACAAAATCAAAGAAAGCAAATCCAGACACTAGGAGTGATAAAATGAAAATAGAAAAAATGATTATGGCAGGATCTTTAGAATCCAATGATTTATTAGTAACTTTAAGTGAATCAGAAGAAAAAACCCTCAATTTATCAATTGAAAGTATAGTAAAAAAGCAGTTCGGCAAAAGAATTGAATCCATTGTTCAAGAAATGCTGGAAGAATTTAATGTAGAAGAAGGCAATGTGAGAATACAGGATATGGGTGCCTTAGACTGTACTATAAAAGCCAGGATGGAGACAGCGATACTGAGATTAAAGGAGGAAAATAATGGCTAAAATAAGAAGAAGCATGCTCTTTGTTCCAGGAGATAATCCAGGGATGCTTTTAAATGCAGGAGTTTTAGGAGCAGATAGTGTAATCTTTGATTTAGAAGATGCAGTTTCCCTAAAGGAAAAGGACTCCGCAAGAATTCTAGTTAGAAATGCATTAAATAATCTAGAATACGGGAAAACAGAAAAAATAGTAAGAATAAATGGATTGAATACTAAGTACTGGAAAAAAGATTTAGATCAGATAATACCAGCAAGCCCCGACGCTGTTATGCCACCAAAGATAGAGACAGCAGAAGAAATTAAAAAAATCTGCGACTATATAAGTAAAATTGAAAAAGAAAAAGGTATGGAAGATAAGAAGATTAAAATAATTCCGATTATTGAAACCTCTTTAGGAATAGAAAACTCTTTTCAAATAGCCAAAGGAAGTCCTAGATTAGAAGCCTTGTTTTTAGGGGCTGAGGATTTAACAGCCAATATAGGAGCAAAAAGAACGAAAAAAGGTGATGAAATCTTCTACAGTAGATCCAGAATCATAATAGCAGCTAATGCAGCAGGAATACAGGCTGTAGATACTCCATATACTGATATTAATGATGAAGAAGGCTTAAAGGTAGATGCAGTATTTGCAAAAGATATGGGCTTTGACGGCAAGGCATCAATATCACCGAGACATGTGGAAACTATCAACAAAGTATTTACACCATCTAAAGAAGAGATAGAATTTGCAAAAGAAGTAATAGATGCTATAAACAGAGCTGAAAAAGAAGGCAGAGGTGTTATTTCAATGAACGGACAGATGATTGATGCACCTATAGTCGATAGAGCAAATCACATACTTAGCATATACAAAAGTGTAATGGGAGGTAGTATTGATGAGTAAAGTTATTAATTCTCTTGAAGAAGCAATAAAAGAATGCGGTTTAAAAGATGGAATGACCCTATCCTTTCACCATCATTTAAGAAACGGAGACTATGTTTTAAATAAAGTTTTGAAAACTGTGGACGAGATGGGTTTCAAGGATATAAAAATAGCTCCCAGCTCAGTATTCCCAATTCACGAACCCTTAGTTGATCTTATGAAAAGAAAAGTAGTTACGGGAATCACAGCAAACTATATGAGAGGTCCAGTAGCAGAAGCTATATCTGAAGGAGTAATGGATGAACCAGTGATATTTCACTCCCACGGTGGAAGACCTAGAGCCATTGAAAATGGTGAAATCAACATAGACATAGCCTTTATAGCTGCACCATCCTGTGACAAAGAAGGAAATATGAACGGTGTAGATGGCCCGGCAGCCTGTGGATCTTTAGGATATGCATATGTAGATGCACAGTATGCAAAAAAGGTTGTTGCTGTAACAGATAACTTAGTAGACTATCCTGCATCCCCAATATCAATAGATGAAACCCATGTAGATTATGTAGTTCAAATAGACTCTATAGGAGATCCTAATGGAATAGTATCAGGAAGCACACAAATTACAAGAGACCCTGTAGGATTAGTAATTGCAAGATATGCATCTAAAGTGATTGAACACTCAGGACTATTAAAGGATGGATTATCCTTTCAGACAGGAGCAGGTGGAGCTTCTTTAGCTACAGCACACTATTTAAAAAATCTTCTTAAAGAAAAAAACATAAAAGGAAGCTTTTGTATGGGAGGTATAACCGGCTATATGGTTAATCTATTAGAAGAAGGACTATTCGATAAACTTATGGATGTCCAGTGTTTTGATATTGAAGCTGTAAAATCTTTAAAAAGAAATCCAAATCATCAGGAAATATCAGCATCACACTATGCCAACCCTGATGCAAAATCATCAGTAATTAAAAATCTTGATATAGTCATATTAGGTGCAACTGAAATAGATATCAACTTCAATGTTAACGTACATACTGATTCCAACGGATATATAATGGGAGGTTCAGGAGGACACAGCGATACTGCAGCAGAATCAAAACTATGTATGATAGTAGCTCCTTTATTTAGAGCTAGACTTCCAATAGTAGTTAATAGAGTGCATACTATTACCACACCGGGAAGTACTGTAGATGTATTAGTAACGGAAAGAGGTATAGCAGTTAATCCAAAAAGAAAAGAACTTAGAGAAAAATTAGAAAAAGCAGGACTTCCAATTATAGATATAGAAGAACTTAAAGCTATAGGAGATAAAATTGCAGGAAAAGCAGAACCTGTGGAAACTGATGAAAAAATAGTTGCAAGAGTTATATACAGAGATGGAAAAGAACTGGACGTAATAAGAAAAATCTGTGAGAAATCCTAATAGTCATATTCTAAAAGGAGGTAATGTCGAATGTTATTAAAGAAAATTGGATTTATTGGTTTAGGTTCAATGGGATTTCCTATGGCTAAAAATCTTTTAGTTGAAGGATACCAGGTTCATATAACCAAACATAGTAACAATCAAAAATCTATTGATAGAATTGATGCCCTTATTGCTTTAGGGGCAAAACTTGAATCCAGCATTGTAGAAGTGGTAAAAGACGTGGATTTAATCATAAGTGTACTTCCAGCTGACAAAGAGGTTAGAGATGTTTACCTAAATAAAGAAGTACTGAATGCGATTAAGACAGAGGCAATTATTTTAGATATGACATCCTGTACAGCCGGTGCAATTATTGATGTAGAAAAGTATTACTCAGAAAAAGGTATCAGGGTATTAGACGCTCCTGTCAGCGGAGGCATAGGTGGTGCACAAAAAGGTACTCTCACAATATTTGGCGCGGGCGATAAAAATTCTTTTGATGAGATAGAAGATGTCCTGAATTGCTTAGGAGATAAGATTTATTATATAGGAAGCTTAGGAAAAGGTAAGATTTTGAAATCAATTAACAATATGCTGAATGCAATTAATACAGTTGCTGTTATTGAAGGTTTAACAGTGGCTAATCAAAATGGAATAGATTTGGAAATTATGTATGATGTTCTCACTAACAGTTCCGGAAATTCTAATTCCTTAGAAAAGAAATTTGACAAGATTAGGAATAATGATTATGAGCCTAATTTCAAGATGAGCCTAATGAAAAAGGACGTTAAAATAGCCATAGATTCAGGGAAAAATTCTAATTTGCCAATTGCGGAGTTAGTTCATAATATGTTCGTAAATGCCTCTGAATTAGGCGATCTGGACTATACCAGTATCAGTCAAATATATAAAAATAAATCTTCTGAAAAATCTTAAAGACTCTTCTAAAACACCGCTCATAAAAGGGCGGTGTTTTATTGTGAAAAATATAATAATATATTAATTGATGAAAAGATATTCAGTTGATATAATATGATAGTATAAAGATAAAACTCTTATTTATTAACCCCAAGGAGGTTTGATGAAAAAAACAAGAGATTGGGAAAAAATTATAAGAAACATACTATTCATAACTCTAATATTTTCTATTGGATATTCAATATATAAGATAGCTACAGTACCAATTATAGTTAATGATCCAGAAATATATACTCATGTAAAAAGTGATTATGTCCTGATGCTCTTGCAGTGTATGCTGGGTTTAGTGGTAATGTTTTTGCCGTTATTTTTAGAAAACAAGCTTAAATTTGATATCCCCAATCATATGACTATACTTTACTTTATTTTTTTATACTGTGCTATATATCTAGGAGAGGTCAGAAGTTTTTACTATTTAGTACCCCATTGGGATACAGTTCTTCATGCTTTCAGTGGTGCTATGTTAGGAGCCTTTGGATATATTTTAGTAACGGAGCTAAACGAATCAATTAATACTACAGTAAACCTAAGTCCTTTCTTTGTGGCTTTATTTGCATTTTCTTTTGCACTTGCGGTAGGAGCTGTGTGGGAGATATACGAATTTTTAGGAGATGGCCTATTTGGATTAAATATGCAGAAATACCGATTAGAAAACGGGACACTTCTCATAGGTAGAGAAGCTCTAAAAGATACAATGAAAGATCTAATTATTGATACCCTTAGTGCATTAGCTGTAGTATTAATAGGATACAGCAGCGTTAAACTAAAGATAAAAGAAAGAACTGAAGAAAAGAAAGGAGAAACTAATGCTAACAGACAAAGTAATGAAATACTACGCAGAAGACAACGATCTCAACTGTGCAGAAGCAATGCTTTACGGTTCCAACGATGAATACGATTTAAATTTAAATGAAGATACTCTTAATACCATGTCCGCCTTTGGAGGAGGAATGGCTGTAGAAAGTGTATGCGGAGCATTGACGGGAGCAGTTGCAGTCTTAGGAGTTATGTTTACCGGGGACAAATCCCTAGATAAAAACAGAAGAAAAGAAATAATTGCAGACTTTTACAAAAGCTTTGAAGAAAAGTTAGGGACAGATAACTGTGAAGAGCTTAAAGAAAAATACCGAGATGAAGTAGAAGGATGCCTTCAGGTAGTAGAACTATCAGCGGAAGTATTAGAAGAAATAATCGATAAATATAATAAGGAGACTACAATGAATACAAAATATATGAATAAATTAGTCGACTCCATAAAAGAAAGCGACTTAGATGCTATGTTTATAGCACCTTCGGAGGAGCTAATGTTTTTGGCAGATTTTTCTCCCCACATCTGTGAAAGAATTCAAGGATTGTTTGTAAAAGAAGATGGAGACTATTTTTATTTTTGCAACAGACTTACAAGAGATGAAGTAGAAGAAAATCTTCCATCAGAAAAAGTATACTCTTGGCTAGATAATGAAGGGTTCGTAGAAAATCTTAAGAATTTATTAGAAGATAAAAATTTACTTGGAAAAACTATAGGGGTAAATTCTACAGCTAGAGCTTTTAATATTTTAGATGTAATGGAAAAAATAGACGTGAAATTTAAAAACGGGAAAAATATTTTAGAAGATATGAGAATAATAAAAACAAAAGATGAAATAGAAAAAATGAAAGAAGCCGGCAGAAAAACCGATGAAGTAATGGAAGAAGTTATAAACTTCATAAAACCGGGAATGACCGAAGGAGAAATAGTAGACAGAGTAAAAAGATTATTTGAAGAAAAAGATATGGTTTGCGAATTTGCAATAGTAGCCTGTGGACCAAATACTGCTTTACCTCATTATTCAGGAACAGATGCAGTAGTGAAGAAAAAAGACGTTGTCCTTTTAGACATAGGTGGAAAGTATAAAGGACTGACTTCTGATATGACTAGAACTGTATTTGTAGGTGGAGCCTCGGAAGAAGAAGTAAAAGTTTACAATATTGTACTAGAATCAAATAAAAAAGGAATATCTATGGCAAACAAAGGTATAGTTGCAAAAGAAGTAGACAACGCTGCTAGAAAAATCATCGAAGAAAAAGGATACGGAGAATACAATCCTACCAGACTAGGTCACGGTATAGGATATTCAGTACACGAAGCTCCTTATATTACAGGATACAACAACCTTTTACTTGATGATGGTATGGCCTTCAGCATAGAACCGGGTATATATATGAAGGGTAAATTCGGAGTAAGAATAGAAGATATAGTAATAATTGAAAATGGGAAAGCCGTAAGAATAAACAACTTCACAAAAGAGATGATAATCATATAAATACTTCTACATAGAATCAAGACATCGGAGGTGGTTTGGTGGAAAAATGGAAAGTATTTATTGAAACAATTCTAGAATACAAGACCCAAAGTCTAATAATAGTAGATACAGATGCTACTGTACGCTACCTTAAAGATGACAAAGGCATTATATTTGAAACTGATTCTAAATATGCAGCAGGAAAAAATATTCTAGATATATTCAGTAAAATGACAAAAGAAAACAGTACTATCTATAGAGTGCTGGATGACCAGATACCAAGAATTAATGAAATACAAACCTTCCACACATACAAAGGCAATAAAGTTACATCAATCACCACCACCTTGCCCTTACATGATGAAGAAAAATTAATTGGAGCACTGGAAATATTCGAAGATGTAAACAACTATGAAAAAATATCAAAAAATATTATAGAGCTGCAAAAAGAAGAACAGAGTAAAGAAATAGTACTGGAAAAATATAAAGAAAATGGAACTGTATACACCCTAAATGACATAATTGGAGAAAGCCAGGAGATAAAAGACATAAAAAAGAAAATTCTTAAAATTTCAGACAGTTCATCCTCTGTATTGATTCAGGGGGAGACCGGGACGGGAAAAGAACTGGTAGCCCAATCTCTTCACAACAGCAGTTTTAATAGAAGGAAAAACCCTTTTATAGCTCAAAATTGTGCGGCAATACCGAAAGATTTATTAGAAGGAATACTCTTTGGTACCACCTCAGGGAGTTTTACCGGAGCTAGAGAAAAACCAGGATTATTTGAATTAGCCGATGGAGGCACATTATTTCTAGACGAAATAAATTCTATGGATATTAATCTTCAGGCTAAACTTCTTAGAGTTCTCCAGGAAGGAATTATTAGAAGAGTAGGAGGAAGAGAGTCTAAAAAAATAGATGTAAGAATAATTACAGCGACAAATATTTCACCGGAGCTTGCTATAGAAAAAGGACTTATTAGAGAAGATCTCTACTATAGATTAAATGTACTTTCGATAAAAGTGTCTCCCCTAAGAGATAGACGGAAAGATATTCCAATACTAGTGAATTACTTTATAAAAGCATACAACAAAACCTTAAATAAAAATATTAAAGAAATTCAAGATGATGTATGCGAACTATTTATGAAATATCCTTGGCCGGGAAACATTAGAGAGCTTAAATATACTTTAGAAAACATAATGAACTTTACAGATGATACTGAAATAGTTTTAGAAGAACTTCCGGAAAAAATAAGAAATTTTTAAAAATAATTCTCAACAAAACAAAATTAAAGCAAAAAAAACAGATTCTAATAATAATGTTAAAGAAAGAATAGATAAGACAAAATCATCTCCAGAAGAAATTCCACCCTTAAACCAAGTGGTAGAAGAAATAGAAAGGGAATTAATAGTTCAAGCTCTTAGAGAAACCGACGGCAACAAATCTGCAGCAGCCAGATTATTAAAAATTCCTAGACAAACTTTAAACAACAAAATATCAAAATATGAAATTAAAGAA
>JAWSUU010000124.1:0-7724 GCA_033549325.1 Bacillota bacterium
GGTTAATTAAAAATCTGGATTGAAGTTTTTATGCTCCAATCCAGATTCATTACTCTTTTTTATGGGTTACCCCAACATTTGACAAAGAGCCTTTTTGTTTTACCTTAACTTGGAGGTTTTTCATACACAAACTATTCACAGTCTAAGTATTTTAAGCTTTTATTTTTTCATTAAATGCCAAATCTCTTTATTTCATCAGGGATTATTAATTTTGCATCTGTTGCATTTACTACATCTTCAACTGTTGCTTCTGGTCCCAGTTCCTTTAATAACAAACCTTTATCAGTAACTTCAATTACAGCCATTTCGGTTACGATTAAATCAACTTGTTGTTTTGCTGTAAGTGGAAGTGTACATTTTTCAATTATTTTAGGCTTCCCTTTTTGTGTATGGATCATCGATATTATAACTTTTCTAGCACCGACAGTAAGATCCATTGCTCCGCCCATGCCAGGAACAAGTTTACCAGGAATTTTCCAGTTTGCTAAATTCCCTTTTTCATCTACTTGTAAAGCTCCTAAAACAGTTACATCTACATGACCTCCTCTTATTATTCCGAAAGAAGTCGCGGTATCAAAATAGCATCCTCCTTTTATTAAAGTAACCAGTTGGCCGCTTGCATTTGTTAGATCAGGATTCTCTTCTTCCTTAGATGCAGCAGGTCCTAAGCCTATCAATCCGTTTTCTGCTTGAAAGATTACTTCGATTCCTTCTGGAATATAGTTTGATACAAGAGAAGGAAGTCCAATACCTAAATTTACTAAATCTCCATCTTCAAGTTCCTTAGCTACTCTTTTAGCTATAACAGCTTTTACTTCATTTTTATCTAAAGCCATTACTTATCACCTCCTACAATATAGTTTATAAATATATGAGGTGTAGCTATACAATTCGGATCAAGATCTCCAACTTCAACAATTTCTGCAGCTTCTACAATTACAGTATCTGCAGCCAATGCCATAATTGGGTTAAAGTTTCTGGTTGTAGCATTGTAAAAAACATTACCTTTTTCATCAACTTTAGAACCAAGAAGAAGTGCAATATCAGCTTTGAGAGGTTTTTCATAGATATATGTAATACCATCTATAACTTTTTTCTCTTTGCCGGTTTCCACTTCAGTTCCAACTCCTGTAGGAGTGAAAAAGCCTCCTAATCCAAATCCAGCACATCGAATTTGCTCAACTAGAGTACCCTGAGGAACTAACTCTACTTCAGTTTCATTATCATTCATCTGACGTATAGTTTCTTTATTAGTACCTATGTGGGATACTATTACCTTTCTAAATTGTTTTTTAACTATCATTTTACCAACTGCATAATCAGGAAAACTTGTATCGTTACATATTAAAGTTAAATCTTTTATATCGCTTTCTACTATTGCATCAATCAATTTTTTTGGACTTCCGCAACCTAAAAATCCTCCGACCATTATAGTCATACCGTCTTTGATTTTGTCTACGGCTTCGTCCATTGTTATAATTTTTTTCAAATCTAACACCACCTTTATATTATTGTCTTTCTACTAGTAAAGAAGTTCCCATTCCGCCACCGATACATAATGTAGCCAGTCCCTTCTTAGCATTTCTTTTCTTCATTTCGTGTAGTAAAGTAACTAAGATTCTCGCTCCGGAGGCACCAATTGGATGACCAAGAGAAATTGCACCACCATTAACGTTAGTTTTTTCTGGGTCTAATCCTAAATCTTTTACTACTGCTAAAGATTGAGCTGCGAATGCTTCGTTTGCTTCTATTAAATCTAAATCTTCAATAGTCCAATCTAATCTTGAAAGTGCTTTTTTTGTTGCTGGAACTGGACCGTATCCCATGATTTTTGGATCTACTCCGCCAGAACCATATCCTCTTATAACACATAGAGGTTCGATTCCTAATTCGTCGGCTTTTTCTTTTGACATAACTACTAACATAGCAGCACCGTCGTTAATTCCTGATGAAGTTCCTGCAGTAACTGTACCATCTTTTTTAAATGCAGGTCTTAGTTTTGCCATGCCTTCTTTGGTAGCTCCGTGTCTTGGGAATTCATCAGTATCAACTACTAAAGGATCTCCTCTTCTTTGAGGAACTTCTACCGGTACTATTTCATCTTTAAATTTTCCGGATTTTTGAGCCGATTCAGTTCTTTGCTGGCTTCTTACAGCAAACTCATCCTGCTCTTCTCTTGTAAGACCCCATTGTTCTACTATATTTTCTGCAGTTACACCCATGTGGTATTTATTGAAAATATCAAATAAACCATCATGAACCATATAGTCTATAACCTTATCGTCACCCATTCTTTTTCCCCATCTATTATTAGGAAGGAGATATGGTGCATTTGACATACTTTCTGTACCACCACAAAGAATGATATCATTATCTCCGTTTTGTATAAACTGATAAGCTATACTAACAGCTCTAAGTCCTGAACCGCATACTTTGTTTATTGTAAAAGTTGGTACTTCTGCGGGAACACCAGCACCTATACTGACCTGTCTTGAAACATTTTGACCTAACCCAGCACCTAAAACATTTCCTATTATAGCTTCATCTATCATTTCCGGCTTAACTTTTGCCTGCTCCATTGCTGCTTTTGCAGCTGTTACTCCTAAATCTATAGCTGATACTTTAGATAAACTACCACCATAAGATCCTATTGGAGTTCTAACAGCTGATGCTATTACTACTTCACGTTTCATTATAAATCCTCCTTTTTAATTTCCTTATCTATTATTATAGCAATTATTATGCCAAAAATACAATTTTTTAATACAAATACTTGTAATGATTGAAATTAGAAGAATTAAAAAATATCAAATTTTTAATTTACTGTGAACGATTACATTAATCTATGCAAAAATGCATATTAAAAGCAATCGCTATTGCAATCCTGCATATTAATTGGTATAATATTAACAAATAGAGTTTTGGAGGTAACATGAACCATAAATTTGAATATGAAAATCCAAGTTTGAAGCTTACATATTTTAGTTACGTCATAACTGATGAAAAATATAATATAAAGGATTACGATAAGGATTTCTATCATTTTGTAGAAGAAAAAGAAGATCTTTTAAACAAAAAGCTATCAATTTTTTTTCCTAAAGCAAAATTCGAAAGATTTAATGAATTTGTAGGTGTAAAATCATTAAATGGAAATATTTATGAAATGAAACAGAGTAAAATAGAGATTAATAATTTGGAGTATTATATTTTCTTTTTTACTGATAATTCTCTGACAGATGAACTGGAAAATCAAATAGAATATTTAAATAAGCAGCAGTATTTATATAATGAAATGTTTAATAAGCTGGAAGAAGGAATATACATGACTGATGAAAAAGGAAAGACCATTTATGTTAATGATGCCTTTCTCAACCTATCTGGATTATCAAGGGAAGAACTAATCGGTAAAACAGTTTATGAATTAAGAGATGATGACATACTGCCTAATTCTTGTTGTGCAAAAGTAATTGAAACCAAGGATTCAGTATCAACTATAAATAACTACTACACAGGTCAGAAATGTTTGGTATCCGGCTCACCTATTAGAGATGAAAATGGAAATCTTAAAAGAACAATAGCCGTTATAAGAGATGTTACAGAATTGGAAATGTTGATGAAAAATATTGCAAAAGAAGAAAATCTTTCCATGTCCTTTTCAAAAAGAATGACGGAATTAGGAACAAAAGCAACAGAAAGAGAGGCTATTATAACTAAAAATCACAAGATAAAATCTCTTTACGAAAAAGCAGACAAACTTGCAGACGTAGATAGCAGCATCTTAATTTTGGGAGAAACTGGAGTTGGAAAAGATTTTCTTACTACCTATATTCACACCCAAAGCCCTAGGAAAAACAAAGGGAATTTAATAAAAATCAACTGTGGAGCTATACCAGAACACCTGATAGAGTCAGAGTTATTTGGATATGAAGAGGGAGCCTTTACCGGAGCTCAAAGAGGTGGAAAGAAAGGTCTATTTGAAGAAGCAGGAGAAGGTACTATATTTTTAGATGAAATTGGAGATATGCCCTACACTCTTCAAGTCAAACTATTGAATGCTTTAAACGATAAAAAGTTTTACAAAATAGGGGGAAATAGAGCGATACAGTTTAAAGCTAGAATAATTGCGGCAACAAATTCTAATTTGAAAGAATTAGTTAAAGAAAAAAAATTTCGAGCAGATTTATACTATAGATTAAATGTGGTAACTCTCTACATACCACCATTAAGAGAAAGAAGAGAAGATATACTACCTCTTGCAGCTAACTTTCTAGATTATTATAATAGCAAACACAGGAGAAACTGCTATTTTTCACCGGAATGTATGGAAAGTTTTTTAATGTACAAATGGCCGGGAAATATTAGAGAATTAAAAAATATTATTGAGAGATTGGTTTTGATTTCAGAAGATGTGACAATATCCGAAGTACTTTTTAAAGAGCAGGTAAGCCAAGAACCTCTTCAAGGAGAAATGACTGAACTTTTTCAAAAAAGCAAAAGCAAACTACCATTAAAAGAACAGATGGAAATTCATGAAAAGGGAATTATAGAACAGGCATTGAGAGAAACCGATACCTTAAAAGAAGCAGCGGATAAATTAAAAGTTGATGTTTCAACTATAGTAAGGAAAAAACAAAAATACGATATAGACTAAGATTGACAATCTATGTAAGATAAATATATCTTTATTTTACATGATTAATATGCTATAATTAACTAAAGCTAAAAGCACTTTTATAATCTCCTTTTTCAGACCTCTACTATATAATGTATGGTAGAGGTCTCTTTCATTACTAACATTAATATATGATTAAGTTATAGGTTAGATGTCCCTCAGTATAAATCTTTGATTTAACTAAGGGCACCGGCTCATGACCTAATAAAAGGTATCGAAGAATATTTTTTAGAGGTAATCTATGAATAAAAAATTAAATTTAGAATTTTTCAATAGAAATACTTTAATAGTTGCTGAGGAATTGATTGGGAAAGTTATCGTTAGAAAATACAAAGACCAAGTGATTAAGATAAGAATTACGGAAACTGAAGGGTATACAGGCATAAAGGACAAGGCATCTCACAGTTATAATGTAAAATTAACAGATAGAACAAAGGTCATGTTTGGAACTTACGGTAAAACTTATATTTACCTTATTTACGGTATGTATTATTGCTTAAATTTCGTTACGGAAGAAAAAGGATCTGGTTCAGCGATTTTAATAAGAGAAGGAAAAATAATTAAAGGATTGGATACTGTTTCAATTTTACGTTATAATAAAAAATATAAAGATTTAAATAACTACCAAAAGAAAAATATTTCCAACGGTCCTGGAAAATTAACTATATCTTTAAATCTAACAAAAGAAGATAACGATAAATTTTTAGATTCTAATGAGTTGTATCTTGAAGATGATGGATACGATAGTTTTAAAGTAGAAAGAGGAAAAAGAATAAACATTGATTATGCTGAAGAAGCAAAGGAATTTTTATGGAGATTTTATATGAAGGATGAAAAAAATGAGTTATAAAAAAGGTATTATAATTAAATTAATATCTTCTATGTTTATATTAATCCTAGCTCTAAATTTTGAAAAAGCTCTAGGTTCAAGGTTTTACTACTTTGTGATTATGGGACTAGGATATTTTTCAGTAACCCTTCTCAGAATCTTTGTCTTGAGAAATAAATTATATATTTTCATAAGTTTTATATTAGAAATATTAATAATTTTTATTTTAGAAAGCCTATCCAGATATATAATAAATTATCCTATTCATATTCTATATATAATTACTCTAATAGAAACAGCTTTTTTAGTAGATAGAAAGAAATTAAGATACTTCAGTTTAATTATGTTGGCATTATCAAGCTATAAATTTGTTAATCAAATATTATTATCAAGAAGTTATACAAAGATTGGGGAATCAGTGTTTTTTATTCTTATTACTTTTTTTATAATACTAATAATTTATCTGCTTAAGTACATCCAGATGGAAAAAGAAAATACAGAATTGATATATGAAGAATTGAAAATAGCTTATGATAACTTAAAAACTCAACAGGTAGGAATTGAAACTAACACACAAGAAAATGAAAAAATACTTTCTTTAACAGATAGAGAAAGAGAAATATGCTATTTGATAGCACAAGGGAAAAACAACAAAGAAATATCTAAAGAACTGTACCTTAGTGAAGGTACAGTAAAAAATCATATAACAAATATATTCAACAAATTAGAGCTAAGAGATAGAACTCAACTAGCAGTCTACTCACTTAAGAATAAAATAGACTAATTTTTCCTATGTAGAAGGGTATTAGCTAAATTTTTAAGGCAATCTCCGTTACTACCAAAATAATCCAGAGAACTTATTGATTTTTCAGTTAGTTCTTTTTCTAATTTTTTGGCTTTTTCGACTCCTAATAAAGTTACGTAAGTCAGTTTCTTGTTTTCAATATCACTACCAGAAGGTTTACCTATGTCTTCGTTTTTTCCTTCTACATCTAGAATATCATCCTTTACCTGAAAAGCTAATCCTAAATTCTTGCTGAATTCATCTAGATGAACCAGCTCTTCTTCATCAGCACCGCCTATAATTCCACCAACTTTACATGAAGCATTAATTAAAGCTCCGGTTTTATGCAAATGCATGTACTCAAGAATTTCAAGAGTGTCTTTCTCGTGATGCAGATCAACTATCTGACCACCAATCATACCTTCAGAGCCACTGGCATAAGCCAAAACTCTTCCTGCTTCAATAATTTTTTCTGGAGAAATATTTTTATCATTGTTAATATTAAATATAATTTCATAGGCTTTATTTAACAGAGCATCTCCAGCTAAAATCGCAATATCTTCACCGAATTTTTTATGACAGGAAGGGTTTCCTCTTCTATAATCATCATCATCCATAGCAGGAAGATCATCATGGATTAAAGAGTATGTATGAATCATTTCAATCGCACAGGCAAAAGGCATAGGAACTAAAATATCATAATCAAACAGTTCATAAGAGGCCAAGGTTAAAATTGGTCTTATTCTTTTACCACCGGCAAAAATGCTGTAATTAATAGCATTATATATAATACTTTGAAAGTTATTTCTTTTCTCTAAGAATAATTCCATCTCTTTGTTTATTAGATTTTTTCTATAAGAAATCCACTCGTTAAATTCTTCCATTTTGTCACCAACTTTATTTTTATTAAAAAAATTATATCATTTTACTTAAAATCTAACAATATGCAAAAAGTCACAGGTTAAAATGACCATTTATATATACCCATTTTACAGGGATTATGTATAATAAAGGCGAGGTGATAAAAATGAAAAAAATTATAGCAGTATTATTAATTTTCTTAATTACAGTATCCTTATTTGGATGCAGAAGAGACTATTTGCAAAATTATAAAGAAGCTGTAGAAAAAACTGAAAGCAGAAAATCTGGAAGAGAAAGAATATCATTAAATATAGAAAATGAATTTAATGAAGAAAATATTTCCAGGGAAATACTGGAAGAGTTAAACTATTTGAAAAACATTCAATTAGAAATGAACTCATCCTTTAACGAAAATCAAGATGAAAGCAAAATATACATTAAATATAAGGGACTAGGTTACGACTTAACAATGTTTTTGTCAGAAGAAGAGATGCTCATACATATTCCTATGATAGGTAAATATATTAAATTAGATGAAGATAAATTAGCATTAGATGAAAATAGTAATGAAGGAATAG
>JAWSUU010000125.1:0-7709 GCA_033549325.1 Bacillota bacterium
TTAAGCATAAGCTCTCAGGTTCGAAAACAGAGGTTGTAAGGCATAGCTTTACAACCTTTTTTGTTACAATAATATTAAGGAGGGAGATATTAAAAATGGATGTAAAAAAAACAATTCTTTACGACGAACATCAGAAGTTAGGGGCTAAACTTATGGCCTACTCAGGATGGGAGATGCCTATAGAATACAAAGGTATCAAAGAAGAACACAATGCAGTAAGAGAAAAGGCAGGAATTTTCGATGTATCTCACATGGGAGAGGTAAAGGTAAAAGGTAAACAGGCTGAAGATTTCGTTCAGTATCTTGTTACCAACGATGCAAAATCATTGAAAAACGGAAAAATATTCTATGCAATGATGTGCTACCAAAATGGTGGTATAGTAGACGACTTATTGGTGTATAAATATAATGATAACGATTTTTTGCTCGTTATAAATGCTGCCAATGTAGAAAAAGATTTTGACTGGATGAAATCAGTAAAAGAAAAAGGAAACTTTGAAATTACACTTGAAAATATTTCCGGGGAAATATCAGAAGTTGCCCTGCAGGGACCTAAAGCAGAAGAAATACTTCAAAAAATTGCAGATAAAGATTTAAAAGAAATTAAATTCTTTGAATTTTTTCCTGAAATCAACATCAACGGTATTAAATGTATAGTATCTAGAAGTGGTTATACTGGAGAAGATGGATTCGAAATCTATACGGAAAACGAAAACATAGTTTCTATATGGAATAAGATTTTAGAAGTAGGCGAAGAGTACGGTATTGAGCCTATAGGCTTAGGTGCAAGAGACACACTGAGATTTGAAGCTAATCTTCCTTTATACGGCAATGAATTAAGCAAAGACATTACGCCTATAGAAGCTGGATATAATTTTGCAGTAAAATTAGATACAGATGATTTTTCAGGTAGAGATGCTCTTGTAAAACAGAAAGAAGAAGGCCTTAAAAGAAAGATAGTGGGATTTGAATTGATGGATAGAGGAATTCCGAGACATGAATATCCAGTAGTAAATAAAGAAGGTAAAGAAATCGGATTTGTAACTACAGGATACAAATCAATTACCTTAGGAAAATCTATAGGGCTTGCAATGGTTGATATTGACTATGCTAAACTAGATACAGAAATATACATTCAAATAAGAAAGAAACAGGCTAAAGCAAAAGTAATTAAAAGAAGCTTTTTGAAAAAGAACTATAAATAATTTACATAAATCAATAAAATATATGGAGGGTTTAAAATGAAAGTAATGGATAATTTATTCTACACAAAGGATCACGAATGGTTAAGAATTGAGGGAGAATTTGGATACGTTGGAATAGCCGACTATGCGCAAGATCAGTTGGGAAGTATCGTTTTTGTTGAACTTCCAGAGGAAGACGATGAGATTGCAGCAGGAGAAGCATTTGGCGCTATCGAATCAGTTAAAGCAGCAACAGACATTTATGCACCAGTTGATGGAACTGTTGTAGAGTGCAACTACGACTTGGAAGATGAACCTGAATTAATTAACGACGATTGCTATGAAAACTGGATTATAAAGATAAAAATCGAGGATGAATCTCAAAAAGATGATTTAATGAATGCTGAAGAATATAAAGAGTATTTAGAAACTGTAGATGAGGAGGAATAATATGAAACCTTATCTACCTATTACCCCTGAAGATAGGGAGCAGATGCTTAAAAAAATAGGTGTTGATAGTATTGAAGATTTATTTTGCGATGTTCCCGAACACATAAAATTAAAAGAAGAATTAAAAATTAACGATCCACTTTCTGAAATGGAAATAAGAAAAAGATTTGCAGAACTTGGCAAGAAAAATAAAAACATAGATGATTATACATGCTATCTTGGAGGAGGAGCTTACGATCACTATATTCCTTCAACTGTAGGACATATAGCCGGAAGATCTGAATTTTACACTTCCTACACTCCTTATCAACCGGAAGTAAGTCAGGGTACCTTACAGTATATTTTTGAGTATCAAAGTATGCTTGCAGAACTTACTGGAATGGATGTAATGAATGCATCTATGTATGACGGAGCCACAGCAATTGCAGAAGCTGCTCTTATGGCCATAAGAATTAAAAAGAAAAGAAATAAAATAATAGTATCAAAGACTGTAAATCCAGACACTATTGATGTATTGGAGACATACTGCCACTTTAGAGATATAGAATTAGAATATTTAGAAGAAAAGGATGGAGAAACAGATCCGGCATCTCTTGAAAAAATAGATAAAGAGACAGCAGGAGTAATCATACAAAATCCAAACTTCTACGGAATCATCGAAGATGTGGCTCATATAGAAGAAGCAACTCATGAAAGTAAAAGCTTATTAATCATGAATGTTGATCCATCTACTCTTGGAATTCTTGAAGCTCCCGGGAAACTAGGTGCAGACATAGTAGTAGGAGAAGGACAATCTTTAGGTATTCCATTAAGCTATGGCGGACCATATGTTGGATTTATGGGAACAACAGCTAAAAACATGAGAAAGCTTCCTGGTAGAATATGTGGAGAAACTGTTGATGAAGATGGCAAGAGGGGTTTTGTACTAACCCTTCAAGCTAGAGAACAGCATATAAGAAGAGAAAAAGCAAACTCTAATATATGTTCAAATCAGAGTTTATATGCTCTTATGAATACAGTTTATTTATCTACTATGGGAATATCAGGAATGAAAGAAGTAGGAAATCAATGTGTAAGCAAAGCATCATATGCATACAAAAAACTACTGGAAACTGATAAATTTGAAAAGGCTTTCGACAAACCTTTCTTTAAAGAATTTGTCGTAAAAAGCAAGGCTGATACTGAAAAAATAAACAAGGTTCTTTTTGAAAATGGTATAATCGGTCCTTTAGATTTAGGAAAGATTAATCCAGATATGAAAAATCACCTTATGTTTAGTATCACTGAAAAGAGAACTAAAGATGAAATCGATAAACTAGTAGAAATACTGAAAGGAGTAGAGTAATGAGAGATTATAATAAATTAATTATAGAATTGTCTAAAGAAGGCAGAAAAGCTTATTCTATTCCTAAAAATGATGTAGAAACAGTAGACCCAGAAAAGTATATACCAAAAAATGTACTTAGAAAAGAAGATCCTAAGCTTCCTGAAGTTTACGAAGTAGAAGTAATCAGACACTATACAAATCTATCTAACAAAAATTACGGAGTAGACACAGGATTTTATCCTTTAGGTTCATGTACAATGAAGTACAATCCAAAGATTAACGAAGATATGGCTAAACTTCCAAACTTTGCAAATATACATCCTAGACAATCAGAAGACACTGTGCAAGGTTCCCTAGAATTAATGTACGAACTTCAGGAAAAATTATGTGAAATCACAGGTAACGACGGATATACATTACAACCGGCAGCAGGAGCTCACGGTGAACTTACAGGATTAATGATAATTAAAAAGTACCATGAAGATAGAAATGACACAAAAAGAACTAAAATCATAGTGCCGGATTCAGCCCACGGTACAAATCCTGCAAGTGCAACAGCGGTGGGTTATGATATCATAGAAATCAAATCTAGAAAAGATGGCTCCATCGACTTAGATGAATTAAAAGATGCTTTAAGCGATGAAGTAGCTGGACTTATGCTTACAAATCCATCTACCTTGGGATTATTTGAAAGAAATATCTGTGAAATATCAAAATTAGTTCATGAGGCAGGAGGATTGGTTTACTACGACGGAGCAAATCTAAATGCTATAATGGGTAAAACTCGCCCTGGAGATATGGGATTTGACATAGTACACCTTAATTTACATAAAACATTCTCTACCCCACATGGTGGAGGCGGACCTGGAGCTGGACCGGTAGGAGTTAGGAAAGATCTTATCAAGTATTTGCCAGTACCTGTAGTAGCTAAGAAAGATGATAAGTACTACTTAGATTATGACAAACCATCATCCATAGGTAGACTTATGGGCTTTTATGGAAACTTTGGAGTGCTTTTAAAAGCTTATACATACATACTTACTATGGGAGCCAGCGGACTTAGAGAAGCTAGTGAAACTGCAGTACTTAATGCCAATTACCTGCAAAGCCAGCTTAAAAAAGAATACAAGCTACCAATAGACCAGGTATGTAAACATGAATTTGTACTTAGCGGCATGAAAGATTCAGATGTTCATACTTTAGATATAGCAAAAAGATTATTGGACTACGGAGTACATCCTCCAACAGTATATTTCCCATTAATTATCGACGAAGCTATAATGGTAGAGCCTACAGATACTGAAACCTTAGAGACTTTAGACAATTTCATAGAAATTATGAATAAAATCAAAGAAGAGGCATTAAAAAATCCTAAGATTTTAGAAGAGGCACCTATTACAACTCCGGTAAGAAGACTGGACGAAGTACAGGCAGCAAGAAAACCTAAAGTTAAGTGGGATTAAGGGAGGAAGAATGAGAAAAAAAATAGTATTTATCGGAGGTGGACCAGCTGGTTATGAAGGAGCTATAAGAGCTTCCCAGCTGGGAGCCGACGTTACCATAATAGAAAAAGAATACATAGGTGGAGTATGCATGAACAAAGGATGCATACCTACCAAAGCTATGTATAAAAATGCCGAGGTTATTACCCACGGTAGAGAAGGTGAAACTTACGGGTTAGATATACCATCCTTTAAAGTAAACTTCAAGAAAATAATGGAAAGAAAAAACTCGGTAGTATCTCAACTTAGAGAAGGTACTGAAAAGTTGATGAAAGATTACAACATAGAAGTGATAAAAGGAGTAGCTTCCTTTAAAGACGAAAAAACCCTTGAAGTAAAAAAAGATGATGGAGAAACCATAGAAGTAACAGGAGACAGCATAATCATAGCTACCGGTTCTAAACCTTTTATGCCAAATGTAGAAGGTATAAATCTAGAAAAAGTAATAGACAGCGATCAGCTTTTAGAACTTGAAGAAATGCCTAAAAGATTAGTAATAGCCGGTGGTGGAGTTATAGGATTAGAATTTGCATATATTTTCAATGCTTTCGGTTCTGAGATATCTATTATATCAAACAATTTGGTGAAAAGAATGGATAGCAAAATATCCAAAAGAATTAAACCAATGGTTAAAAAATTAGGAATTAACTTTGTATCAAAATCCCATCTTAAAATGGTAGAAGAAAAAGATGGTGAACTGATAGTTCACACTGAAGGTAAAAGAGGAGATAAAGAAATAAAAGGGGATATGCTGCTTGTAGCTATAGGAAGAGTTCCCTTGACTGAAGGCCTAAACCTTGACAAAGTTGGAATAGAATACGATAAAAACGGAATCAAAGCTGACGATAGATTCCAAACAAATTTAAAAAATGTTTATGCTGTTGGAGATGTAATAGGAGGTAAAATGCTTGCTCACCTTTCATCACATCAAGCAATTGAAACTGTAGAAATAATCATGGGACAAAGAGATAAGAAAACTGAAAAGCCTGTTCCCGACTGTGTTTTCATGAATCCCCAGCTGGCATCAGCTGGAAAAACAGAAGAGCAGCTTAAGGAAGAGGGTATTGATTACATAATAGGTGAGTTTAATTTCATGGCAAATGGCAAAGCAGTTGCTATGAATGAAGGTGATGGATTTGTGAAGATCCTTGCAGAAAGAGAAACTCACAAAGTACTGGGAATTCACATTGTGGGACCTCATGCATCAGATATTATTCACGAAGGTGTCCTAGCTATTACAGAAGGTATGGAAGTAGAGAAGCTTGCAGAAATGATTCACGCGCACCCTACCTTATCAGAGGCTGTACTAGAAGCTTCAATGGACACTCTTGATAGAGCAATCCACTTATCCCCTAAATAAAGGGATTAAAATAGACTTTTCAACTCCCTCTATAAAAGCCGAGGATTTCCTCCCTCGGCTTTTTGTTATTTTGTCATGGAAAGCAAAGTCATCCTGAAAACAGCAGGATCAAGTATCTTCTGAAGGAATTTACGAAGAATCCGTTTTTTCTTGTCATTAAGAGTGCTAGCGAAGAATCTAAAAAAAGAGCATTCGACATTCTAAGTTGACTGTCAGACCTCTAGTGAAGAATTTATAATTTTGGTTGGACTTGGTTTATAAATATTTTCACCAACTTCTCATCAAATTGAGTTCTTGAATGTCTCTTTAAATTATTTAAAGCAGACTCAACTGATACTGGAGAACGATAGCTTCCTTCACTAGTCATAGCATCGTATGCATCAGCTATCATACAAATCCTTGAAGGTAAAGGTATTTCTTTACCTTTCAAACCTTTAGGGTAACCTTTTCCATCCCATCTTTCGTGATGAGCAAGTACGTACTCAGCAATAGTTGACATACCGGAAGCTGCACTTAAAATTCTATATCCGATTTCTGAATGTCTTCTCACCTCTTCTAATTCATTATGGTTTAAAGTACCAGCTTTGTTAAGAATATTATCGGCTATGGCAATTTTACCAATATCATGGAACAATCCAAATATCTTTAATTCTTTAAGCAAGTAATCTTCTAGCCCCAGGGTTTCACCAATCTTTACACATATTTCCGATACACGTTCAGAATGTTCCTTTTCTCTTGGACTTTTGCTACTAATAGCATTCACAATATTATCTATGGATTTGCCTCTTATACTGGGACTTTCAAATAATTTATTTTTGTACATTTTATCTTCAGCTTTTTTAAAAATTTGATTGATGGTTTCATTATTATTTGTCTTAGATGCATATCCAAAGGAAATAGAAATCTCTATACCTTTTATATTTTTTTCTTTAGAGTGTGTTTTTATTCTTTTAATAATTTTTTCAACTTCATCTGAAGTAGTTTGAGTCAACAAAATAGCATACTCATCACCACCAATTCTAGCGATAATATCATCTTCTCTACAAGATTTTTTTATGATTTTAGCTGCATTAATCAAAAGTTTATCTCCTACAGAGTGTCCGAAAGAGTCATTAATCAATTTTAGTCCGTTAACATCTCCCATGACAATTGTCAGAGGAAAGTTACTTTTTGTATCAAGTTTTTTTAATTCGGATTCAAAATATCTACGATTATATAAACCAGTTAAGTGATCTTTATAACTTAATCTTTTGATTTTCTCTCGATGGATTTTTCCCTCTGTAATATCTCGAGAACTAAAAACGATACCCTTTAATTCGTCATCTTCTATTATAAGATTTCCAATTGTTTCCCACCAAAGATAAGTTCCATCACTACATCTAATGCGATACTCTACCTTTTCTGATTTCAGTCTTTTTGCTATAAAATCAGAAAATCTTTTTTTAATGAAATCAAAATCATCAGGATGTACTAATTCCATGACATTTTTACCTATTAGACTGTCTAAATCGTACCCTAAAACAGAATGCGAATTACCTACATAAGTAAAATTACCTTCAACATCAGTTAATGCAATAGGGTCTATCATATTATCCGTTATAGTTTTGAGTATTTTAGATTTTTCATTATATGCTTTATTTAGTTCTAATATTTTTTCTTCCGATTTAGTTTTTTCGATTAGCAAACCTATATGGTTTGAATACATTTCTACTATTTTAAATTTATTAAAAGATTTATCCTTTGGCATCATTAGAGTAAAATCACCAAGCATTTTATTGTCCTTAGTGATTTTAGCTATTACTGTTTCACCAATATTAAACTTCTCGGATAATTGATTAGTTAATTTTTTGGGTAGCATATGTTCAGTTAATTGGGTTATATTAGAA
>JAWSUU010000126.1:0-7708 GCA_033549325.1 Bacillota bacterium
ATATAATAGTCATTGTAGAGCATGATTAAAAACCTCCCTTGAATTGGTGTTGGTAACTATATTTTACAGGTTTTTTTCTCATTGCTCTACATTTTTTTGTCTAAAAAAATAAATGTTAGAGTTTTTACACCCCAACATTTATTATAGAACCTGTAAAACAGTTTCTTTTTTTATCATGATTTATAGAATAATTATATTAAATTAGGGTAAAATATAATATAAGGAAATGGAGGTATGTATAATGCTAAAAGAAGAGCTAAAGGTTATAAAACAAGGAATAATTAATGAAGTAGAAGGTTACGAATTTTACATGATGGCTAGTAAAGAAGCAAAAAATGAAGAAGCAAAACAATCTTTAAGAATTTTAGCCGAAGAAGAAAGAAAACACTCTGAATATCTTAGAGAACTTTTCGAGAAGATGAAGGATGAAGAAAGGGATAGTTTTGAACTGGCTTTCTTAGTAGATCCACCTTCACCCAAAATATTTAAATGGGAAAACAAGCAGTTCAATAAAAATTCAATATCAGTTTCTATATTCGGTACAGCAATAAATTTAGAAAAAGCATCAGTGGAATTCTATGAAGAAGCAAAGAAAAATACTGAAATAAGCCAAGCTAAAAAACTTTTTGACCTTTTGATTAAATGGGAAAAAGTACACTTAGAGCAGTTCAAAGATGCCTACGATCATAGTATGAAAGATTGGTGGAATGAACAAAACTTCGCACCATTTTAATATATAAAGCTAATAATTTTTAAAGAGAGGAATTCTTTCCTCTCTTTTTTTCTTCACAAAAACAGAATAAAATGATATAATCAAAAACAAACAAATGTTCGGTGGTGATAATTTGAAATCTGAAAATACTGTAATGCATATAGATGTTAATTCTGCATTTTTATCCTGGCACACAGCATATTACAAGCAGATAGGAATAAAAAATGATTTTTTAGAAACACCTACAGTTATAGGAGGAAATGAAAAAAAGAGACATGGAATAGTTTTGGCAAAATCTATACCTGCAAAAAAATCTGGTGTTAAGACGGGACAATCTTTAATGGAGGCAAGAAGTGCCTGTCCAAACCTAAAAATCATACATCCACGATACGATGTATATATAAAAGCAAGTAAAAGCTTGAGAGAATTTTTAAAGACTTATACTCCGGATGTGGATGTATTTAGTATTGATGAATGTTTTTTGAATTTCATTGATAAAAATAAAGATTATAAAAGACTGGCTTATGAAATTAAAAATGAGATTAAAAAAAATTTTGGATATACTGTAAATATAGGAATATCAAATAACAAACTTCTGGCAAAACAGGCGAGTGAGTTTGAAAAACCTGATAAGATCCATACATTATATAAAGAAGAAATAAAGACAAAACTATGGCCATTGGATATATCTGAATTATATATGATAGGAAGAAGAACAGTACCTAAACTAAAAAAACTGGGGATATCTACTATAGGAGATTTGGCCAACTGCGATTACAACCTTTTAGTAGCATCACTAAAATCTCATGGGAAATTAATATATGACTATTCTTGGGGCATTGATAATTCTATCTTTAAAGAAGAACATGAAATAAAGGGGATTGGAAATGGAAGCACTATATCTTTTGATGTAGAAGAAAGGCAAGTAGCATATAAAATAATAATGAGTCTATGTGAAAATGTAGGTATAAGATTAAGAAAAGAAAATAAGCTATGTAAAGTCGTATCTATAGGAATAAAAAATAAGGATTTTAAGTACAGCATAAAACAAAAAAAAATAAATTACTATACCAGCAGTACAGAAAAAATCATAGAGACAGCAAAATATTTATTTGATGAATTGTGGGACCAAAATCCAATAAGACATATGAATGTTAGAATTAGTGATTTTATTGATAAAAAAAACAAACAAATAAATTTCTTTGAAAAAGAAAATACACTAGAAAAAGAAAAATTAGATGAAGCTATAGATAAAATAAGAGAGAAATATGGCAGTTATTCAATTATTAGAGCTTCTTATATAGATAGTGGAATAGAACCCATAATGGGAGGCTATCCTTCGGAAGAATATCCGGATATGAAAAGTATTTTGTGAGAGGAGAATTTTAAGTGAAATTATTAAATCATCCTATAGATATGATAGCTGTTTTTAATATTAACGGAGATATAAAACCTTTTAAGTTTAAATACAAAGATAAAAAAATAAAGGTAGAAAAAATTATAGATATAAAAGAAGAAAAACTTGCAGGAAATAGAAGATTAGTATTTGTATGTATGACAGATAGAAAAGATATTTACGAACTCAAATATGAAATAGATAGCCACAAATGGTTTTTGTTTAAAAGATAAATTATGATTTCAAATATGGAAATAATTATGTATAATATAAATGATTCAAAAAATAGGAGGTAGTAATGGCTAAAAAAGGAATCTTTTATGTTATATTAGGAATAATAATTGTTATGGGATTTTGGGCTTTAGTAGGAATGTATTTTTCAGAATTAGACCCCGTAGCATCTGATGATGAAAATGTTTATATAAATGAAGCTTTTGGATACAAATATATTTATAATAATAATTTAAAATTAGATTTATCCATAGAAAAGATAAAAACTGAAATAAAAAATCAAGAGATGAAAATCCAGATATATTACGATAATTTTAAAGACTCTATCAATGACACAGGAAACCTATTAAACTACGGAACCAAACATATAAATGGTGGTAATGAATATATTGAAGTTATATTAGAAGATACTACACGAAGGTATGGCATAAAAACTGTAACTACTCAATGGAAAAGAAAAAAGATTGATTCAATAGACAATGATTTAAATTATTATACCTTGTTTCAATATATAATTAATAGTGATGAGGCTTATTCGGTACTTATAAAAACCAGAGAAAAAATAAATTATAAAGATTATATTTGGCAAATAGGATTCATAGAAAAAACAAACCGAACAAGTCATTTAGATATGAAAAAAATAAGCCCTGAAAAGATACCGGAAAAAGAGACAAGAGCAGGTCAGTTATATCAGGAAATATTTGTAGAAAAAGAGAAATTAACCTGGGGTATTTTTTATCCTGAAGCAAATAAGGGAAATTACAGTAAATTGTATGATATCGAAGAAAAATTAGATTTCAAATTCAAAGTTCTTTTAGAATACAAGGGGTTAAATACTGAAGCTTACTCAAAACTATTCGAAATCCAGGATAGAATAATAGAATATACCTTTCAAGTATTGGGAGATAATAGCGATCCAGTAGTAATGTATGAAATACTTGAAGGAAAGCATGATAAATTAATTAATGAAGTAGCAGAAGAAATCAAAAAATATCATGGAAATGTATTTTTTAGATTAAATAATGAAATGAATGGAGACTGGTGTTCTTACTCAGCATGGTTTACTCAAACAGACACGGATATATATATTGAAGTATGGAAATACTTTTACGAAATATTTAAAAAGCAAGAAGTAGACAACGTTCTTTGGGTGTGGAATCCTAACTGGGGTGATTTTCCTGAATTTAAATGGAATCATTACATCAATTACTTTCCAGGAGAAAAGTATGTAGATATAGTAGGACTTACAGGATATAATACCGGGACATACTATGAACATGAATACTGGAGGGAATTCGAAAACATCTATGATCCTATGATGGAAGAATATAGTGATTATTTTAATTATGAGTTTATAATTACAGAATTTGGTTCCAATAGTGTAGGAGGAGATAAGGCTCTTTGGATAGAAAATATGATGAAAAAAATCAAGGATTACGATATAGATGTAGCAATTTGGTTTAATTCTATAGACTATGATGCTCAGGGAAATCCTGCAAGAGTATATCTATTAGATGAAACAGAAGAAACAATAGATACTTTCAAAAAAGGATTGGAAAAATATTATGACTGAAAAGAAAGATAGATTAGACTATTTAGATTACTTGAGAGTCATTGCTTGTTTTTCAGTTATTATTGTACATGTTAGTGCAATGGGGATAGTATCCAGTGAAAGTGGTTCGTATTTTCATAAAGGTATAATATTACTTAATAGATTTTTTAAATATACGACTCCGGTATTTCTTTTTTTAAGCGGTATCACAAGCTTTTACGGCTACAGGAATAGAGAATACAAATACTTAGATTTCTTAAGAAGAAGATTAAAAACTGTAGTAGTACCATTTTTTTTATGGAGCAGCATATACTATGGTATTTTAGTATACATTGGAGCATATACTTTTAGTATATTATTTTACATCAAGAATCTAATATTGGGAAATATGAGCTATCATCTTTACTTTATACCTATACTACTGCAAATGTATTTTTTATCAGGGTTAATTAACTACTTGTTTAATAAATTAAATAGAAAAACAGTTTTAATAATTGCATTTGTCATCAATATTATATCATTAAAAATGCATTTTCCTTTTTCCGATAGATTCTTTAGTAAATACATATTTTTTTATATTTTAGGGGTTTACTTGACTAAGGAATACAAAACTTTCTTAGGATTCAGCAGAAAAATAAAAATACAGTCTTTTATTATATTTTTGGCATCAACTTTTTTCTATGCAGTTTTTTACTATTTTAAAAGATATAATTTGATGGATTATGCATGGATTTCTTTCTCTATATCCGGAATATTTTTTCTGTTTAATATATCTATAAGTATAGAAAACAAGGGATTTTTTAAAAATAAACAAATAAGAAAATTAAGTAAAAGTACCTACTACATTTATTTAATACATCCTCTAATATTAAGTTTTGTATCGAGAGTTCTTCCGATAGGAAAATATAATTTGACAGGGATTCTTATAATTTATCTTATTTCAACTATTGGAATAAGTACACTTTTGTCAGTTGGTTATAACGAATTTAAAATAAATACAATAAAAAAAGCTTAAAAGCAAAAGACATGTTGATATGTCATATTTCTTTTGGTATAATTTTATTAATATAAATTTTAGGAGGGTACGTATGTATAAAATACTATCTATTAACCCAGGATCAACGTCAACAAAGATATCATTGTATGAAGATGAAAAAGAAATTTTAACAGAAACTTTAAGACATAAAGATGAGGATTTAGCAGAATTTGATAAGGTTCAAGATCAATTTGAATTTAGAGAAAAAATTGTTCTCGATTTTTTAAAAAGAAACAACTATGATATCAATAAATTAGATGCGGTAGTAGGCAGAGGGGGCATTCTTCCACCAGTAGAGGCAGGAGCTTATATTGTAAATGATATAATGGTTGATTATTTAAAAAATAGACCTAGAGTAGAGCATGCATCAAATTTAGCAGCATTGATTGCCTACGAAATATCAAAATTAGTCGATATACCAGCCTATATTTACGATTCAATTGCAGTTTATGAATTAGACCCTGTAGCTAAAATAACAGGAATTCCTGAAATAGAAAGAGATGGATTGGTACACACATTAAACATGAGAGCTTCAGCAATAGAAGCAGCAAAAAGTTTAGGGAAAGAATATAAGAACTGCAGATTAATAGTGGCTCATTTAGGTGGTGGAGTAACACTATCCTCTCATAGAGATGGTAAAATGATAGATGTTTTATCTGATGATGAAGGACCTTTTTCACCAGAAAGGTCCGGTGGATTACCTGGAAGAGGTTTAGTGAAAATGTGTTTTTCCCATAATTATACAGCAAAAGACGTGACTAGAAAAATGAGAGGTAATAGTGGATTAAAAGCTCACTTAGGCACATCCGACTTACGAGAAGTAGAAAAAATGATAGAAGAAGGAAATAGTAGAGCAGAACTTGTTTATGAAGCTATGGCTTATCAAATTGCAAAAGGAGTTGGACAGTTGTCAACTGTATTAAAAGGAAAAATGGACGCAATAGTAATTACAGGAGGAATGGCTTACTCTGAAAAACTAATCAAACTTATAAAAGAAAGAATAGATTTTTTGGGAAATATAATAGTTATGCCGGGAGAAAACGAAATGAAATCTCTGACTTTAGGCACTCTAAGAGTATTAAAAGGAGAGGAAAAAGCAAAGGAATTTTTATTATAAATTCAGATTATAGCTACAAGAAGGCGTGAGCCTTCTTTTTTTAGTGAAGTTTTTTTAAAATTTAAAATATTGATAAAAAAACAACAAATTAAAAAAAATACTAAATATCCTCTTAATTTTAACAAGTTTAATATGTATAATTAAAAATGTAAACGATTACAGCTGTAATGAATCACTAAATAGCTGTAAAAAAAATAAAATTGGAGGTTATCATGTTTAAAAAATTTACTAACGCTTGTGTTGCAATAGTTAACAAGTTTTTACCGGATCCATTTTTATTCGCAGTAATACTTACTTTTGTTGTTTTTGGTCTAGGTATAATATTTACAGGACAGGGTCCACTAGCTATGGTACTACACTGGTCTGGAGGGTTCTGGAACTTACTGGCATTCTCAATGCAGATGGTACTTGTACTTGTAACAGGGAACGCAATGGCTCAAGCACCAGTATTTAAAAAATTGCTGAGATCTATAGCTTTGGCAGCAAAAACACCTGCAAGAGCAATAATGATTACTACATTTGTAGCTACAATAGCTTCATTTGTTAACTGGGGATTTGGACTGGTTATCGGAGCATTATTAGCTAAAGAAATGGCTAGACAGGTTAAGGATGTTGACTACAGATTACTTATAGCATCAGCTTACTCTGGTTTTGTTGTATGGCATGGAGGATTAGCTGGGTCTATTCCATTAAAAGTTGCTACTGTAGAAGGATTAGCAGAAGCGACTGCAGGAGCAGTAACAGAAGCTATACCAACAAGTGAAACCATCTTTTCTCCGATGAACTTAACTATTTTCTTTGTTATATTAGTTATCATGCCTTTTATTACTAAGGCTATGCATCCTGATAAAGACAAAAGAATTCTTGTTGATCCAAAGCTTTTAGAAGAAGAGATAGAAAGTGACGGTCCAAATGAAACACCAGCAGATAAACTAGAAAATAGTAAAATATTATGGGGATTAACTGTATTAATGGGCTTTACTTTTATTATTAATTATTTTATTACAAATGGTTTTAATTTAGGTCTTAATTTAGTTAATTTTATATTTATGTTTGTTGGTATATTACTACACGGCACATTAAGAAGATACATATATGCGGTTTTAGAAGCAGTTAAAGGTGCAGGTGGTATAATTCTTCAATTTCCATTCTATGCAGGTATTATGGGAATGATGGTTGGAGCAAATGCTAATGGAATATCATTAGCAGGAGTTATTTCCAACGGATTTGTTAACATGTCAACAGCTACAACTTTCCCACTATTTACATTTTTAAGTGCAGGTATAGTAAACTTCTTCGTTCCTTCAGGTGGAGGACAGTGGGCTGTACAAGCTCCTATAATGATGCCAGCAGGACAGGCATTAGGAGTACCAGCAGCTAAAACAGCAATGGCTATTGCTTGGGGAGATGCATGGACAAATATGATTCAACCATTTTGGGCACTACCAGCATTAGGTATCGCAGGACTAGGAGCTAAAGACATAATGGGTTACTGTATAATTATATTGATATTCAGCGGTATAGTAGCATCAGCAGGTTTCCTAATCTTTTAAATTAATATATAAGGCCTCCTCTTTTAAGGGGAGGTTTTTGTGCGACAGGCAGTCGCACCAGTTCTGACTTTGGTCAGGACTATCTTGCGTAATAGGAACAGCGATAACGAT
>JAWSUU010000127.1:0-291 GCA_033549325.1 Bacillota bacterium
AACAGTTTTTACTGCTACTAGTTACGGTTCAAGCTTAATTAAAGAAAAAGATAATTTAAAAACAAAAACCGGGCCTCTTACAAGAGAAGAAATAGAAGAAGTACTTAAAGAAATAGAAGCAGAAAAGATAGTAGATGCTACACACCCTTACGCAGAAAATATAAGTAAAAATTTAATAGAAGTATCAAAAAATTTAAATATACCCTACTTTAGATACGAAAGAAGAGGAGTTAATATAAATAAAAATAGTAAAAATATTTTGTTTTCAAATTATAAAGAAATAGTAAATTA
>JAWSUU010000127.1:301-3555 GCA_033549325.1 Bacillota bacterium
AAAAAATAACAATGGAAATGTTCTCTTAACAATAGGAAGCAAAAATCTAAAAAAATTCGCAGATGAAATTGATAATAATAGACTTTATCTAAGAATTTTGCCCTTTCCGAAACTAATTCAAGAAGCATTGGATATGGGTATAGAATTAAAAAAAATAATTGGCATACAGGGTCCATTTAGTAAAGAAGTTAATAAAGTATTAATAAAAAGTTATGAAATTAAATATATTGTTACAAAAAACAGTGGAGTGGAAGGAGGAATTATAGAAAAAATAGAGGCAGCAGAAGAAATGGAAATTAAGAGTCTTATACTGGATAAACCTAAAATTAATTATCCAAATAAATATGATAGCATAAAAAAATTGATTACGTGCATAAAATAGGAGGAAAAAAATGAGAGTGATGAAAAGATGTATATCAATGTTATTAGCTTTAGTTTTAATAGTATCTGCAGTTGGGTGTGCTCAAGCACCGGCGGAAGACGTAGAAGAACCGGACGTATCGGAAGAGGAAACAGCTCAGAATGAAGAAGAACAGCAGGAAGAAAAATCACAAGAGACTGTAAATATCTATCCTGAATTTGTGTTGGAAAATACAGAAAGTCACGTAACATATTTGGATTCAAGAGGAGAAGAAGTAACTGTAGCTAAAAAGCCTGAAAAAACTATAATCTTATTAAATTCAATACTTGATTTGTGGTATATGGCAGGAGGAGAAGCTATAGCAAGATGCGACGGTACTATGAATGTGCCTGATAAAGCTGTTGAAATAGTAACACTGGGTAAATTTAATGCTATAAGCATAGAAAAATTAATAGAATTACAGCCGGATTTAGTAGTAGTTTCTTCTACTATAAGTTCTCAAATGGAAATGGAAGATATCTTAAGGGATAGCGGTATAGATTTTGCACCTATTGACTTAAGTGAAAGTCCATACGAAAGTTTTTCAAAAAACTTATTTCTTTTCTCCCGAATTCTTGGAACAGAAGAAAAATATTTAGAAGAAATAAATCCTATTACTGAAGGTGTTGAAGAAATAATAAATAAAATTAAAAAAATAGAAGAAAAGCCTAGTGCTATCGTACTTTTTACGTCCCCAAGGTCTGTTAAATGTGAATTACCAAGTTCATTAACAGGAGAGATGATAGATTTATTAGGAGTTGAAAATATAGCAGCTGATGCACAGATAGAAGGTGCAAATAAAGTTGATTTTTCTTTAGAAATACTAGTTGAAAGAGATCCTGATTTTATTTTTGTTACAACAATGGGAGATGTTAATGAGTGTAAAGAAAGAATAGAAAAAGACATCAAATCAAATGAGGCTTGGAATAGTCTTGCAGCTGTTAAAGAGAATAGAGTACACTATCTGCCTAAAGATCTTTATTTGTATAAACCAAATTCCAGATATGTTGAAGCCTTCGAAGGCCTGGTGGAAATAGTCTATCCCGAGGTGTTAAATAATTGAATGAAAAAAGCTCTATAGAAAAAATAAGAGAAAAGCACTTATATAAACTAACAGTAGTTATAATACTGATGGTACTTGTTTTATTTACTTTTTTGGTGAGTGTAAGTTTAGGAGCTTTTAAATTACCTTTAAAAGGTGTAATAAAAGCAATTTTCATAGAGAATGAAGGTATAAGTAGAAATATAATATGGAAAATAAGAGTCCCAAGAAGTCTTGTAGCTGCATCCGTCGGGACATGTTTATCCTTATCTGGAGGAATACTGCAGGGGGTAATGAGAAACCCCCTTGCTTCTCCTAATATCATAGGAGTATCTTCAGGAGCAGGATTAGCTGCTACAATAACACTAGTTCTGTTTCCGGCATATGAATATCTACTTACCCCTTCTGCTTTTATCGGAGCCTTTTTAACAACTCTTATAATTTACTTTTTGTCCTGGCAAAATGGATTAAAACCTCTAAGAATGGTACTTTCTGGGATAGCAGTATCTTCATTTGTTAGCGCAATTATAAATACAATTTTGATTTTTTATCCTGATAGAGTACAAAATACTTTAGGTTTTACTATTGGTAGTTTAGCAGCGAAAACCTGGTCTGATTTTCATTTACTATGGCCCTACGCTTTAATAGGTTTTATACTTACTATGATAATGTCCAGAAGACTTAATATACTTAACCTAGGAGATGAAATTGCTAGAAGTCTAGGTTTAAATATTGAGAGAAATCGAATGATATTTATTATACTTGCATCTTTATTAGCAGCAAGTGCCGTAAGCATAGTTGGAATGTTGGGATTTGTTGGACTATTGGTACCTCATATTACTAGAATGATAATAGGGTCGGATTATAGATATCTTTTTCCCGCCAGTGCTTTATTAGGAGCATCTTTAATTATGATTTGTGACACAGTAGCAAGGATTATATTAGATCCTATGGAGCTACCGGTAGGAATTATAATGTCAATATTAGGAGCCCCATTCTTTTTATATTTACTTAGAGGAGGATTAAAAAACCATGCTAAAAATAAATAATATGAAAGTTAAATATAATAATACAACTATAATAGAAGATATTTCTTTTAAAATCAAAGAAAATACTATAACTACATTAATTGGACCAAATGGATGTGGTAAATCTACAATTTTAAAAACTATAACAAAATCTAAAAAACCACTATCAGGTGAAATTTACTTAAATAATAAAAATATTTATAGTATAAAAGAAAAGGATTTAGCACAGTTAATGACTATACTACCTCAAAGCCCGAAAGTTCCTGAGGATTTTACAGTAAGGGACCTAGTTGAATACGGAAGATTCCCACATTCAAGTTTTATGAGTCGACTATCTAAAAGAGATCATCAAATTATAGATTGGGCCATAGAGTCAACAAAAATCGAAAATTTGCAGCATAGAAAAATAGAAACTTTGTCTGGAGGTGAACGTCAGAGAGCCTGGATTGCTATGGCATTAGCCCAGGAACCAAGACTACTTCTTTTAGATGAACCTACTACATATTTAGATATATGTCACCAGTTTGAAATATTGGAACTTATTAAAAGGTTGAATAGAGAAATGGGTATAACTGTAGTTATGGTACTACACGACATAAATCAAGCAGCTAGATATTCTGATAAAATAATAGCAATAAAAAATAAAAAAATATATACAGAAGGGGAACCTAGACAAATAATAACTGAAAAATTATTAGAGGATGTATTTAATATAAGATCAAAAATATACGAAGATAAAGATAATAATTGTCCATATTTTTTACCAATTAAGAATAAATATATT
>JAWSUU010000127.1:3565-7665 GCA_033549325.1 Bacillota bacterium
ACCTTTTGACAAATGTTCTTAGAAATAAAATATAGAATTAAAGGGTTACAAGATAATAAATGGAAGCTATTGGCTACCATTTATTATCTTGTAAATTTTCTTCATATCAACAGATTCTCTGAAAGATGAAGCGAGTTTATCATATTGCTCCTCTTTATAAGTAAATAAATCCAATTCTTTATCAAGGATTAAATTAAGTCCTTTATCCTTAGATATAATTTCAATTAATTTTTTAGTAAATTCAATATTATCGAAAATTCCGTGAAGATAAGTACCCATAATATTATTATGAATATAACCGTCTAGTTTTTTTGTGGAGGTTTTTGTTAAGATTTTTATAGAACTGAAATATTTATCAGGATTTTCTAATAGAGTTTCTCCCATATGTATTTCATATCCAGAAATTTCTATATCTGAAAGATTACTTAATAAACCTTTTATTTTAGTAGTTTTACCCTTGGCTTGAGTTCGTGTCTTTTCACTATTAAAAGTAGTTGTAGAATTAATAAGGTTTAAACCTTCTATAGTTCCTCCGCCTTCCACGTTATCTTCATCAATAATTTTATTTCCTAGCATTTGGTAACCACCACATATGCCTATGATAAGAGTTCCTTGTTTTGAGTTATTTATTATTTCCTTTTCAAGACCTGATTCTCTTAACCATTTTAAATCTGAGATAGTATTTTTAGTGCCGGGTAAAATTATAAGGTCCGGATTTTCCAAATCCTTTACACTATCTACATATCTCAATGACACTCCATCTATTATTGAAAAAACATTGAAATCAGTGAAATTAGAGATTCTAGGTAATTTTATTACGGCTATATTAATTGATGAAGTTTTTTTAGTGGTATTTAAACTTTCAGATAAACTATCCTCATCATCAATATCAATATCTAAAAATGGTAATATGCCGATTATGTCTAAATCAACCTTTTCCTTAAAAAGTTCAATTCCAGGCTTTAGTATATCTACATCACCTCTAAACTTATTTATTAAGGAAGCTTTAATTCTTGATTTATCTTTTTCTTCCAGAAGAAACATAGTTCCTGCTAAGGATGCGAAAACTCCACCTCTATCAATATCACCAACTAGCAAAACAGGAGCATTAACCATTTCAGCAAAACCCATATTAGCTATATCTTGTTTTCTTAAATTGATTTCAGCAGGACTTCCAGCGCCTTCGATTACAATAATATCATATTCTTGGGATAAAGAATTGAAGGCTCCTAGTATATGGGGTTTCATTTCTTCTTTATAATTTCTAAAGTAGGGCATGTTTCCGTAGACTTCACCCATTAGTATTACTTGACTTCCTTTTTCTCCTGTTGGCTTCAACAGTATAGGATTCATTCTAACGCCAGGGGCTATTCCTGCAGCTTCTGCCTGCATAACTTGTGCTCTACCCATCTCAAGACCGCGGGATGTTATATATGAATTCAAAGCCATATTTTGGGATTTGAAGGGTGCTACCTTGTATCCATCCTGCTTAAATATTCTGCATAAAGCAGCTGTAATTAAACTTTTTCCTGCATTTGAATTTGTACCTTGAACCATTATTATTTTCGCCATAATTACTCCTTATATAAATAAATTGTTTTTATTTATGTATTTTTTGTTTGTTATTACATCTACATAACCTTCTTCATGTTTACCGGTTATACTACTTGTTTGATGATCTGATAAAATAATAATTCTATCGTCAGATTTTAACTTAGTGTAAATTGGCTTTATAAAATCCTCATCTATCTTTTCAATAAAATTGATTTTTTCTTTAATATTTTTTCTGTGGGACACCTCATCCGTTCCGTTTATATGGGCTACAATTACGTCCTTGTTTTCTTTATTATTAAGAACAGATTTTAATTTTTCTCTCAAATCCGTATCTATATCTCCAGTAGATTTTTTTAAAACAGCTGTTTCTATATTCATAGCTTTAGAGATACCTTGTACAATTTTTGCATGAGATACTGAAAAACATGTTTTATTATGAAGACTTTCAAATGATGGTAATTCTATACTTAAAGAAGGACCCCAGGGAAGGTACAAATATTTTCTCCCATTAAAATCAAAAGAATTTGAATCAACAAAAGTTTTTAATAAAGGTATATTTGAAATTTCCTCCATATATTCTTTTAAGCTATCGCCTATTCTTTCATGAGGTATGAAGTCTTTTAATTTAAAATTTTCTCCAGGAAAATCCATCACAAGTAGATTTTTATAATTGCCAAGGTGATAAAACCTAATGCCTTCCGGTACTGTTAATTTTTCAGATTTAATTTTCTTGTCTTCTATTTCAATTCCTTCTCCGTTAAAAGATTGAAGAAGATTATTTTTTAGTGAAATTAAATTACATCTAAATACAACTTCATTTCTAGATAGAGGTATATCTGATGATAGAGCTTCTAAAAATGCTCTATGTTTAGGAATATTTTTTCTTTTAACTCCTAAAATTTTAAGTATACAATTTAAACTATTTGGAGATAAATCTTTCTCGTGAAATTTTGTTCTAAAATGAAACCCCTCATTTTTAATGGTGTTAATAGTTTTCGTATCAGCATATTCCAAGGGGGTCTTATTTTCTAAAAATTTTATATTTTCTTCACTTACACCGTCTAGTATAATTAGTATAATACTCATGTTATTTAATTATTTTCTTTAATTTATCTATTAATATATTATTATCAAATTCCTTTTTTACAGCAATTCTGTAGTAATGATTATCTAAACCTTTATAGTTGTAGCAGCTTCTAATTAGAATTCCTTCTTTTTCTAAAGACTTTTTTAAATCAAATTTTCCCTTAAATTTAAACAATATGTAATTTCCTTTCGAAGGAAAAACTTTTAATTCTAACTTTTCTAACTCTTTAATTAAATAGTTTCTTTGAGATATGATATATTTAACTGATTTTTCAATATATTGCTTTTCTTTTACGGCGGCAATACCACATTTTTCTGATGTTGTAGATATATTCCATGGAGGACCGTTTTTTTTCAATTTTGAAATTAAGTTTGCATCAGAGGATATACAGTAACCAAGTCTAATTCCAGGCATTGCAAAAATTTTAGTGAAAGATTTTAAAATTATTAGATACTTGTTTAGATTGATTTTATTAACTAAAGAGTAATTTTTGGAATCATATAAAAAATCAATAAAAGATTCGTCTAGTACAAAGTATGTACTGGTGGTTAAACATTTATTTAAAATCATCTCTAATAAGCTTTTATCAACTACTACACCGGTAGGATTATTAGGGTTACACAAGAATATGATGTCAATTTTCTCAGTGATATGATCAAGAAAATCCTTGTTTACTTTAAAATTAGTTCCTTCTTTCAAAGGGTAGTAATTTATATTTGAATGTACTGAATCAAGAGCCTCTTCATATTCTCCAAAAGTAGGAGAAGTAATTAAAGCCTCTTTAGGATTTATAGTTTGTACAATTCTGAAAATAGATTCAGAAGCTCCATTGGAAGGAAAAATGAAATCATTAGGGACTTTTTCATTTTCAGAAAGTGCTTCTATAAGTTTTCTATAATGCTGGTCGGGATATTCTTCGCATAATTCTAAAGAGTTGCAGTAAGCTTCTTTTATACCTTGAGGAATACCAAGGGGATTTATATTTGAAGAAAAATCAATTATAAGATTCTCATCTATGCCTAGTTTTTTTGCAGTAGTGTATATATCTGCACCATGTTCATAAGTTTCCATTGTAAATCCTTTCTGTTATTTCAAAACATTTATTATAACAATACTGAATAAGAGTCCTAAAAATGAAGTGAAATACATTAATTTAAATATTTTTAATATATCTGATATTTCAATAGGTTTTAAATCATCACCAATATATGGTTTTTCCACTAAAATCCCATGGTAATAATTTGGTCCACCGAGTTTAAGATTTAAAGCACCTGCAGCCGCGGATTCCGATTGAGCAGAATTTGGACTGGAATGTTTTTTTCTGTCTCTTATAAAAATCTTCCAAGAATTTTTATAATTATATCTTAATAAATAGGAGGATAATATAATCAATAAGCCGCTTACTCTTGCAGGAATAAAATTTGCAACATCATCAGCTTTTGCTGAGAACCATCCAAAA
>JAWSUU010000128.1:0-7587 GCA_033549325.1 Bacillota bacterium
AACATATACACCGCCAGAACCAGTGCCAACGGGAACATATACCATTGAGGGTGTGGCTGAAATCAAAACAGGTCAAACGGTCACATATACGGGAACTAAAACCGTTGATAATGTAGTTGTGGCTAGTGTGTGGGTTTTTACGCTTAATGACAACGGAAATGATGTTGAAATGGTGGTTATTGATGATAACACCGTTGATATTACCAGCAATGAGAGTTCGGGAACTGTGGTTTTATCGGGTGTTTGTGAGGGTGAAACGGTAGTTAAGGAAATAGCATTGAAGGGGTTATGGTAGGAAAAATAGATTGATAATATACGGCTTATTTGGTAAAATAGAAATGTATAAAAATACGTTAGAATAAACTTAATTTTCTATTTCTGGATAAGCCGCACACCCTTTAAACGTTGGAATTTCAATACATAGCCGGTTTTTTAAATTGGTTTATTTTCAATAGGGCTTGACATTATGATATGGGTTTCAGTATTTCCATACATTTGAACCTTTCCAACTAGTTCTTCTAAATGAGACATTTCTTTTAGATGAGCCATTAATATCATGCTGTAAGGTCCAGTTACATGATAGCAGTCTACAATTTCTTCAGAAGCTTCGGCAAATTCTAAAAATTTACTTTGTTTATCAGCTTTCATATCTACATTGATAAAAACTCTAATTGGTTTTCCAACTTTTTCAGAGTCAATAATTGCTTTATACTGTTTAATTGCACCACTCTCTTCAAGTCTACGAACCCTTTCTGCTGTAGCTGGAGGGCTGAGAGAAATTTCTTTAGCTAAATCTTTCATTGATATTCTTCCATCTTTTTGCAAGTAGGAAATAATTTTATAATCTGTATAATCCATAATTCACCTCACAATATAAAATAATAGATGATATAACCTAATTTTGCATATCTAATTATCCATAACGAATAATATAATGTATTTACAAATACTGCTGTAAATGGTATTATAAAACTGATTCTTAATACAGATTATACATTACTTTATTAAGAAAATCAATAGTTTACTTAATTAAAATAGTAGATTAAGAAAATAAAAGAATTATTTAGATTTAAAAACAAAAATCGATTAATCTTAAGAAAATGAAAGGAGTTTTCATGAATAAACTAAAAATCACAGATACAACATTAAGAGACGGACATCAATCTCTTATAGCAACAAGATTAAAAACAGAAGAAATGATACCAATCTTAGAAAAAATGGATAAGGTTGGATTTCACGCATTAGAGGTATGGGGTGGTGCTACTTTTGATTCATGCCTAAGATATTTAGATGAGGATCCTTGGGAAAGATTAAGAACTATTAGAAAATATGTTAAAAATACAAAATTACAGATGCTATTAAGAGGTCAGAATATACTGGGATATAGACATTATGCAGATGATGTTCTTGAAGAATTTATAAAAAGAGCCATTGAAAATGGTATTGATATAATAAGAGTATTTGATGCTCTTAATGATGTAAGAAATATGGAAAAATCAATTAAACTTACAAAAAAATATGGAGCTGAGTGTCAGGCTGCGATATCTTACACAAAAAGTCCTGTTCATACGTTAAAATACTACACAGATTTAGTGAAACAATTTGAAGAAGCGGGAGCTGATTCAATATGTATTAAGGACATGTCAGGAATACTGGTACCTTATGAAGCTTATAAGTATGTAAAAGCTATAAAAGAAGTTACTGATCTTCCAATAGAACTCCACAATCATTGTACCGGAGGAACGGGTGAAATGAGCCTTCTGAAAGCTGCTGAAGCTGGTATAGACATCGTGGATACAGCAATGTCACCTTTTGGTTCAGGAACATCACAACCACCAACGGAAACCATAGTATCTGTATTTAAAGATACTGAAAGAGATACCGGTTTAGATCTAAATATTCTAGAAGATATAGCCTTATATCTTAAAAATATAAGAGATAGATATCTTGAAGAAGGAATATTAAATCCTAAAGTACTAATGACGGAACCAAAAACATTAATTTATCAAATACCTGGAGGAATGCTTTCAAATTTATTATCACAACTTAAAAGTTTAAATGCAGAAGATAAATTTGAAGAAGTTTTAAATGAAGTTCCTAGAGTAAGAGAAGATTTAGGATATCCACCTTTAGTGACTCCAATGAGCCAGATGGTAGGAGCTCAAGCAGTATTCAATGTATTAAACAAAAAAAGATACTCAGCAGTACCTACAGAAATAAAGAAATACCTAAAAGGTCAATATGGTAGAGCTCCTGGAAAAATAAATGAAGAAATAAAGAACAAAATTATCGGAAATGAAGAAACAATAGATGTAAGACCGGCAGAATTACTGGAAGATGAATTACCAAAAGCTAAAAAAGAACTGGGAGATTTATGGAATACAATGGAGGATGTATTATCCTACGCATTGTTTCCACAATCAGCTAAAGAATTTTTAGAAAGAAGAAAATTCGATGAATATGAAAAGGCTGAAGCGATAATATAATATTAAAGAAACTTTTCTTTAATTACCTTCCAATAGTTAAAAGTACCAAGGGATAGGATGGTGATGGTTTTATCACTTATAAAGAAATTGCATTTCTCTAATTTATTCATAACACAGCTTTCACCATCCACACACAAAACTGCAGAATCCATATAATCTAGTTCAGGTTTAATTATAATCTTGGTTTTTGGAGGAACTATGACACCAGAACTTAAGCACCTATACGCGTTAGAAATCAAAGGCGCTATAGGTGTTATTTGCATTGTATTTAAAGAAGGATAAACTAAAGATCCTCCTGCAGAATAATTGTACGCAGAAGACCCCATAGGTGTTGAAATTATAACACCGTCACCGCTTATTGTTTGAAGATGGTTGCCGTCTATAAATACAGCTAAATGTATAGCTTTACAAATTTCATTTTTAATAGAAATATCATTTATAGCGTAAATTTCATTTTTACAATTTTCCGAATGAATTTCTCCCTTTAAAAGGTTCAGTTGATTTAAAGAATAGTTACCTTTACTGTATTCTTTAACGAAAAAGTCAATATCTTCAGGAGATAATTCTGGATAAAAACCTAAAGTGCCTGTATTAACTCCAATAAAAGGAATTTGAGGAAAATCATTATCCCTTACACTTTTCAAAAACGAACCATCTCCCCCCACTGATATACATAATTCAGCTTTAGGATTAAATTCATATGTAGTTTTGTATCCATATTTTTCTAATTCTTTTTTTAAATGCTCTGCTATTTCTAATGAATATTCTTTAGAATTTTTTATTATGTTTATAATTTTACTGGACATATATTACCTCTCTTTATTTGTAAGAAATCAATATTAAATATATAATAAGAAATGTGTATTTTATTATATAATATAAGATAAATAAAAAAATATCAACGAGGTAATAGATGAATAATGATAGTTTTGAATTTTATGTAGATAGGCATGGAGATGAAATCAAGAAAATTTTGAAAGAAAAATATAATTTTTCCAACAGACTTATGAGGAAGTTAGAAGAATCAGGAAATATTTATTTAAATGGTTATAATGCAAAATTAGACAAAAACACTTATATAGATGACGTAATTAAGGTTGAATTTGAAGATGAAGAAAATATTTATTCTTCTACGAAGATGGATTTGGAAATTTTATATGAAGATGAAGATATTTTAGGTTTAAATAAACCACCATTTATATTGGTTCATCCTTCTAAAGAAGATAGAAATGATACCCTTGCTAATGGACTAGTTTGGCTTTTTGAAAATAAAAATATAAGCCGAAAAATAAGGTTTATAAATAGACTGGATATGAATACATCAGGAGTTGTACTAATAGCTAAAAATCCATATGGTCAAAGTATACTAATGAAAGAGATGCAAAAAAATAAAGTAGTTAAAAAATATCTTGCACTAGTAGAAGGATACCCTGATAAGAACGAAGGAACTATTGATAAACCCATAGGTTTACCAGAAGGGGAAAACATTAAAAGGGCAGTATTAGATTCTGGTGATTATAGTATTACTAAATATAGTGTAAAAGAAAAACTTAAAAATAATATTTCCCTAATAGAATTGAAGTTAGAAACAGGAAGAACTCATCAAATTAGAGTTCACATGGCTCATATAGGTCATCCTGTTTTGGGAGATGAACTTTACTGTAGTAAAAGCAAATTAATAAATAGACAGGCTTTACACTGTGTAGAAATAAATTTTGAAAATACGAGGAACCATGATTTTACTTGTGTAAAAGCACCCTTACCAAATGATTTTAAAAAAATACTGGAGGATAATAGATGAAAAAAATATTATTGATTTCTACTGGTGGTACTATCGCAAGTACCTTATCGGAAAACGGACTTACGCCAACAATAAAACCGGATGAAATGCTTAAATATTTAAAAAATATCGAAGAACTTTGCGAAATAGATACTTATCAGTTGTTAAATATAGACAGTACCAATATTCAACCGGAACACTGGTTGGAAATAGTTACATTTATAAAATCAAAATATAATTTTTACGACGGATTCGTGATTACTCACGGTACTGATACATTGGCATATACATCGGCAGCGCTATCTTACTTAATTCAAGATATAGACAAGCCAATTATCCTGACCGGATCACAAAAACCTATAAATGTAGATACTACTGATGCAAAAAAGAATTTGAAAGATGCTATAAGATTTGCAGTAGAAGAAGATGTTAAAGGAGTATATATAGTATTTGATGGAAAAGGTATAATTGGAACAAGAGCAAGAAAAACAAGAACAAAAAGTTTCAATGCTTTTGAAAGCATAAATTTTCCTTATGCAGCTTTTATAGATGATGATAGAATAGCTCACTACATACACAACAAAAAAAACAATATTGATCCTAAATTTTATGAAAAGTTGTATCCAAATGTTTTCTTGCTGAAGCTGGCACCAGGCATGGATCCTGATGTAATAGACTATATAGGACAAAAATACGAAGGGGTTGTAATTGAAAGCTACGGCTCTGGAGGATTGCCTTTTGAAGATAGAAGAAATTTTTTGATAAAGTTGGGTGATTTAACATCAAAAGGCAAAATTGTAGTAATATCAACTCAAGTAGCAGAAGAAGGCAGTGACTTAAAGACATATGAAGTTGGACTTAAAACTATAAAAAAGCATCAAATTTTACAAGCTTATGATATGACTGTAGAAGCAGCCATTACAAAACTTATGTGGATCATGGGTATGACTAAAGACTATGATAAAGTCAAAGGAATATTTTACAATAAAATTAATAATGATATAATGTATAGGGAACTCAATAATTAATAAGGAGCTAATGATATGGATGAAAGAATAAAAACACTAGCAAAAAATTTAGTAAATTACTCAACTAAAGTACAAAAAGGAGAAAACGTATTAATAAGAGTAGGAGGACTAAGCGGAAAACCTCTGGCACTACAATTAATAAAGGAAGTATATGAAGTAGGAGGATATCCCTTTGTAGAAATAAAAGATCAAAGTATTTCTAGAGAAATAGCTTTAGGATGCAAAAAGGAAAAACAAGATATACAGAGCAAAGCAGATCTTCAACTTATGAAGGAAATGGATGCTTATATATCAGTTACTGCAACTGATAATTTTTCCGAGTTGAGCGATATACCGGTGAAAAAAATTACGGAAATGATGGATGCAGACAAGCCTGTTTTAGATGAAAGAGTAAATAATACAAAATGGGTGGTTTTAAGGTATCCTACCAATGCTATGGCTCAAAAATCGGATATGAGTTTAGAAAAATTTGAAGAATATTTTTACAATGTATGCAACTTGGATTATTCTAAAATGGCAGAAGAAATGAAAAGTTTAGTGTCTTTAATGGAAAAAACCGATAAGGTTCATATTAAAGGTCCTGGGACAGATTTGAAATTTTTCATAAAAGATATAAATGTAATACCATGTGCAGGAGAAGCTAATATCCCAGATGGAGAAGTATATACAGCACCGGTTAAAGATTCAGTTAACGGATATATAACTTACAATACTCCTTCAAACTATCAAGGCTTTACATACAAAAATATAAGACTAGAATTTGAAAAGGGTAAAATAGTAAAAGCTGAAGCTAACGATACTCAAAAAATTAATGAACTTTTAGATACAGATGACGGAGCAAGATATATAGGAGAATTTGCTATAGGTGTAAATCCATACATTACAAAACCTATGGAGAATATTTTATTTGATGAAAAAATAATGGGAAGTATTCATTTTACACCAGGAAAATCCTACGATGATGCATCAAACGGTAATGACTCAAAAGTTCACTGGGATATAGTATTAATTCAAACTCCTGAATTTGGTGGAGGAGAAATATGGTTTGATGATGTACTTATCCGTAAGGATGGTATGTTTGTAATAGATGAACTTAAAGGATTAAATCCTGAAAATTTAAAGTAGTGAGGTAAAAAATTGAGCATAAAAGTAGATTTACATATGCATACTATGGCTTCTGATGGTACATGGAGTATTGATGAAGTTTTGAAGGAAATATATAAAAATAAAATAAACATCTTTTCCATAACTGACCACGATACAGCAGAATATTCTGAAAAAATGAAAGATAAGAGACTTAAAGAAGATTGTTTCTTCATACCTGGAGTTGAGATTGCTACCACATATAAGGATAGAGAATATCATCTAACAGTTTATAATTACAAGAAGACAAACGAACTCTTAAAACTCTTGAGATTTAATGATGAATCCAGATTAAATTACAACTACGAATTTATTGATTTAATGGCTAATAAGTATAAAGGAATTTCTTTAGATGATTATTTTAACAACTATAAAGAAGATCCTAGTAAAGGTGGTTGGAAGGCTCTTAATTATTTCATTGATAAGAAAATCTTTAAAGATATTGGTGAGTATTTTCATAAACTTAAAGATTCAGAATTGGAGTTAGTTTTCAAAAGTCCTGCAGAGGTAGTGGAAATAGTAAAAAGAGCAGGAGGTAAAATTTTTGTGGCACACCCGTCTTATTATTATAGGAATAGTTGCATGCCTGAAGAAGAACTAAATTTTTGGAAAGATACAGGAGTAGATGGAATAGAGTGTTATACTCCTTATGCAATGGGTGACTTTCAGACAAAATACTATACTAACTACTGTAAGAAAAATGATCTTATGATATCTGGTGGGTCCGATTGTCACGGTGATTACCTAGAAAGAGCTATAGGTGTACCTGATATAAATCTTGATCAACTTAGGATAGATCAGCTGTTGGATGAAAATGGAAAGAAGATAAATTTAAAGGAATAAATGTGAAAATCAAAAAGCTAAATTTGCTTTTTGATTTTTTTAATTAAATTAATCGAATAAGGATTGTTCATTTTTTCAGCATATTTTTCTCCTAATTCAAGATGTTTTATTGCTGAAAATTCTTTTCCTTCTCTAGCAAGAATTAGAGCATAGTAACCTTCGGCAATAGCTCTGCCCCAGATGTTTTCGTACTTTTCAAAGTAATTCAAAGCTTCTTTTATATAGTGTAATGACATTTCGAATTTATCAAGTTCGTAGCATACCTGACCTGCTTCAGTGTAGAAAACATCCAAACCTTTTACTATAT